>JBBAAP010000007.1 GCA_041658285.1 Candidatus Brocadiia bacterium | reverse complement strand
GGGGGGGGGGGGCGACTACTGATGAATTATGAATTATAAATCCCTCGGGAATATTTGGGAGGCTACGCTCTGTAAAATCAAGAAAAGACTGTTTATATCTTTTTATCATACTTGCTTCAAATGACTGTTTAACTTTCTGCCTTAACTATTTACATTTATAAGAGATTGTGTCAAGTTTTTGGCCACGGATTTCACAGATTTTTTTATTAGTGTTCATTAGTGTTTATTCGTGGCACCTGTTAATTCTTTGTCCCACGGGAGGCGGTAGCTCTGTCTTCGTGGTAAATTAGGCCCTGACGGAATTAATTTGACAGGACGATTTGGATATTATAAGTTACGGCTATGTCTAAGAGAATTCTGGTTGCTATTATCGTTTGCCAGTGCCTGGCGCTGGGCGCGGCCTGGGGCGCGGAGCCGATCGAAGCAGATGCATTTTTGGACCGCGGCAGATATTCCGAGGCGCTGTCTGCTTACCAGGAAATCATCAGGCAACGGCCGGACGACGTCCGGGCCCGTTTGGGCCTGAGCCGGACCTACCTTGAGACCGGGCTATACGACGAGGCGGAGAAATCGCTGGAGTTCTTTTGGCCGGTATCGGCGACGGCGCGGATAACCGCTTTCAACGCTGTCGAGATGCTGGATTTCAGCAAGGGTGCGTGGCTGTTGGCCAATCGCACCGGGGATAAGGAGCTGGCCCATAAGGTGGTCGAGGAATACCTGACCCGGATAGAACAGCTTGATAAGACTAATCCCGAGCTGTATGTATTCTGGGGGGAGTGCTATCTGGAGAAGGGCGACATCAGCGAGGCGGTGGCCTGTTTCCAGGACGCGCTTAAAATAGACCCTAAACTTGAACCGGCGCTGTTGGGAATGGCCAAGGCGGCGTCTTACCGAGACCCGCTGGCCGCCCGGCCCCAGCTTATGCAGATTCTCAGTTCCAATCCCAATTACCCGGACGCGCTGGCATTGCTGGCCGTAATCCAGTTGATGACCGAGAATAACGACGACGCCTTGAAATCCATCGAACAGGCGCTGGCGCTCAATCCGAACTCGGCCTATTACCGGGGCATCCGGGCCGGGGCTTATTACCTGAATAGCCAGATGGATTTGTTCCGCAAGGAATGCGGCGATGTCCTGGCCGTTAATAAACGTCCGGCTATGTTTTACCTGGCCTTGGGCGATTGTTGCCTGAAGCGGATACTTTATACCGATGCTCAGCCGTTTTACCAGAAGGCGATAGAGTTGGACCCGCATTGCTGGGAGGCGTCAGTGCAGTTGGGGTTGAACTGGCTGAGGCTGGGCGCGGACGGCGAGGTCCAGGGCCGGAAGCTGTTGCAGGAGTCGTTCCAGCGCGACCCGTTCAACCTGACCGTGTTCAATACCCTTAAGGTTTTGGAAGGTTTGGATAAGGAATACCTGAGCATCACCACCACCCATTTCAACATCAAGATGCACAAGGATGAAAAGGATTTACTGGCGCCGTATGTGGCGCGGTTGTTAGAGGATTGCTACGACAAGTTTACCAAGGCGTATAAATTCGAGCCAACCACGCCGTTGTCCGTGGAGGTGCTGGCCGACCACAACGATTTTTCGGTCCGGACGTTGGGAGTTCCGGGCTTCGGGGCGTTGGGCGTCTGTTTCGCCCGGACGTTCCTGGTGCTGTCGCCCGGAGTTCAGGAACAGCTGGCGCACCGGTTCCATTGGGGCGCCATCACGGCTCACGAGTTTATGCACATCATCACGCTCCAGTCCAGCAAGTTCCGGGTGCCGCGCTGGTTCACCGAGGGCTGTTCGGTCTACGCCGAGAAGATGACTAACCCGGTCTGGGGCAGGGAGCCGGAGCTGGAAATCATCGAGGCCTATCGCGCCGGCAAGCTGGAGCGCCTGACGCAGTTCAACAAGACCCGTAAGGTGGACATCCTGCATACCTATCTGCTTAGCTCGCTGATTATCGAATACATCCACAAGACATACGGGATGGACAAGATTGCCGGTATGCTGAAATCGTTCGGCCAGGGCCGGAACGCCGACCAGGCTTTCAAGGAGGCGTTAGGCAAGGACATCGCTGAGTTCGACACGGAGTTTTTTAAATACCTGGAGGACAACGTCATCAAGGCCAACGACCTCAAGGCGTTTGAGGAGAGTTATAAAAAGGCGCAGGAGTTTTATAATCAGGACAAAGTCCCGGAGGCAATAGCCGAATTCAACCGGGCCAAGAAGATATTCCCGCACTATATCAAGCCGATGGATAACCCGTATTATTATCTTATCCGGTTATACGGCGAGACCGGGCAGAAGGATAAGCAGGTGGCCGAGCTGGAGGAATATGTCGGGCTTAACCAGCTGGACTTTGATTCGCGACAGAGACTATACCGGATATACTACGCCGATAAGCAGTGGGCCAAGTTGGTTCCGTTGCTGGAGGAGACGATATATCTGGAGCCGGAGAATATCCAGTTGCATTATTACCTGGCCCAGGCCTACGCGGCCGTGAAGCAGTCGCCTAAGGCGCTGGCCGAATACGGCGCGGCGTTGAGCCTGGCTGATAAACTGGCGCCTACGCCGGACCGCAACCTGGTAATAGCTGATTTTTATTGCAATATGGCCGAACTTTATTTAGAATCCGACGATAAACCAAAAGCCAGGGAATCCGTCCTTGAAGCCCGTAAGTTGGAGCCGGAAGACAAGAGGGCGGAGAAGATATTAAAAAGATGCGAATGAAGATATTTGTTATCTGTGGGTTGCTGGTTGTGGCCGGACTGATGAGCTGCGCCGAGCGCAATATTACCATCCGCTCCGAGCCGCCCGGCGCCAAGGTCGTCATCGATAACCAGGAAAAGGGCTTGACGCCGATGACTTTCCCGTTCACCTACTACGGTTCTTACCAGCTGACTCTGGAAAAGGACGGCTACCAGACGCTTAAGACACTCCTGCCGGTCAAGCCGGGGTTAATCCACATATTCCCGATTGACTTCCTGCTGCTTGTTGTGCCATATCCATTTAATGATGAGTACGAGGCGTTCCTGATACTGGAGAAAGCCAAGAAGCCGGACTTGAAGAAGGTCCTCAAGCGCGCCGAGTTAGTCAAGGAACACCTTGAGCAACACCTGTCCGAAGAAAAGAAATAAGCAATTATCATGACTTGGACTGCTGATTGGTTCAAAGGCAAACGCGTGACCGTAATGGGGCTGGGCCTTTTCGGCGGCGGGCTGGGCGTGACCAGGTTCCTGGCCGCTAACGGCGCCCGGGTGACCGTGACGGATTTAAGAAAGCCGGCCGAACTTAAGGAATCGCTTGCAGCCTTAAAGGGAATCAAGAATATAAAGTATGTTCTGGACCGGCACCGCAATGAGGATTTTATCAGGGCTGATATGGTCGTGGTCAACCCGGCCGTGCCGGAGAGCTCGCCTTTCCTGAAGCTGGCCAAAAAGCATAATGTCCCGCTGGATATCGAACTGGGCGTATTTTTCAAACTTTGTCCCTGCCAGATTGTCGGCGTTACCGGCACCAACGGAAAAACCACCACCGCCACGCTGATTGCCGAATTCCTTGTTGGCATGAGGCGAAAGGTTTGGCTGGGCGGCAACGTCGGTAAGATTTCACTGCTGGAGCATATCAGCGAAATAAAGCCCGATGATTTGGTGGTCTTGGAGATATCCAGTTTTCAATTGCTCTATCTGAAGCATACATTACCTAACCTGCTGGTCAGCGTGATGACCAATATCCAGCCAAACCATCTGGACCGGCACAAGGATATGGCCGAATACATCGGCGCCAAGCAGAACATACTTAACGGCCAGCCGCCGTTTTCCTATGCGGTGCTCAACCGCGAAGATGACCGGGTCAGGACCTGGAAGACCAAGGGCGCGCCGCTTTACTTTGGCCTGAAAATCCACAAGGACTCATATACATTTGTAAAGGGCGGTTATTTTTGCATCAGGCAGGGCGATAAAATCTGTCAGGTGGCGCGTGTGTCAGAGATGAAGCTGATGGGCCAGTTCAACCAGGCCAACATCGTTGCCGCGCTGGCCGTGGCCGGGGTGTTCGGTATCAAGCCGGAATTTCTTAGGCAGGTTATCAGAACCTTTGCCGGCGTGGAGCATCGGTTGGAGTTCGTGGCGGAGAAAAATGGCGTAAAATATTACAACGATTCCATCGCGACCAATCCGGTTTCGGTCATCGGGGCTTTGAAGGCCATGCCGGGGAGCATACATCTTATTGCCGGTGGGTATGACAAAAAACTGCCGTTCAAAGATATGGCCAAGGAGATAGTCCGGCGCCGGGTCAAGACGCTGATACTGCTGGGCGCCACGGCCGGGCAGATAGCTCGTGATGTTAAAGCGGTGCAGGGCAGGTCGAAACTGCCGGAGATTGTCAGGGTGAAAGACCTCAAGGATGCGGTTAATATCGGGCGCAAGTCAGCCAAACCGGGTGAGATAGTCCTGCTTTCGCCGGCCTGCGCCAGTTTCGATATGTTTCGCAACTTCGCCGAACGGGGTGATTTGTTTAAGAAATTAGTTATGGAGATAAAGTAATCGGATTATAAATATATGAACCAGTTAAAAGATTTATCGCGCGAGCAATTGATAGAGTTGCTCAAAGACGCGGCCAAGAACTGGCTGGCCCACGACGGGTTGTGGTTCCGGGCGGCTGAGGCGGAATATGGCATGGACGCGGCCATCAAGCTGGATATCGCGGCTTGGGAAAGATTCTCGGCCGTAGAAGCAGATAGAATCATGAAGCGGTTCAACATCAGGCCGGGCGGCGGGATTCCGGCGCTGGCCAAGGCTTTTCAATACCGCTTATACGCTTACATCAACCAGCAGGAGATAATCGAGATGACCGACAAGCGGTGCGTTTTCCGGATGAATGCCTGCCGGGTTCAGGAAGCCCGCAAGCGCCAGGGCCTGCCTGATTTTCCTTGCAAGCCGGTCGGTTTGATGGAATACACGGTTTTTGCCAGAACGATAGACCCGCGGATAAAGACACGTTGCATCGCCTGCCCGCCGGACAAGCATCCGGACGAATTTTGGTGTGCCTGGGAATTTTACATTGAATAGCCCGGGGCTACCTTTTGTTACGCCATTCTTCTATGTAATGTCTCATATCCGGAGCTGATTTATGGGTAGGCGATAGTTTGAGGAGCATTTGGGCGTCGGCGATAGCCGCGTCATAGTTGCCTTTTTGCGCATAGGCATAGGCTCGGGCGCCGTAGGATTCAACATGCTTTTTGTTCAGCTCGATGGCGCGGGTGAAATCTGCGATGGCCTTGTTCAAGTCGCCTTTCCGGCCGTAGGCCAGGCCGCGGTTGCAATATGCCCGGTGGCTGGCCGGGCGGAGCTTGATGGCTTCGTTGAAATCGGCGATGGACCGGTCAAAATCGCCTTTTTTGTAATAGGTCAAAGCCCGGTTGTTGTAGGTCTCGGCATTCTTGGGGTCAAGTTTGATAGCCAGCTCGTATTCGTACAGGGCCTGGTCGTATTTATTGGCGTAATACAGGTTGTCGGCCTGTTCTTTGTGGCGGGCGGCTTCTTTGGGGTCGGCCTTGGTAACTGCTTTGGATGGTTGTTCGTTCTTGCCGAGTTTCTCCAGCAGTTCCAGGGCGGCTTTGTTATCCGGGTCTATGGTTAGGATTTGGTTGGCTAACCGCTCGGTGAATTTATAATACTTTTTGGCCATGCAGGAATTAGCCAGTTTGAGCAGTTCCGAGGTGTAGTTATTCTTGGTTTTTCCCAGTTGTTTGCTGTTGATATCAAGTTGCTCAATTTTTTTCTCGGCCTGTCCGAGCAATTGTTCGTCTTCTTTGGTGATGTTCATCTGCTGGAGCAGGCACTTTCGGCAGAGGCGGTAGCTTTTTAATGACTGCGGGTTATTTTTGAGTTTCTCGTAGCATTCGCCCATTTTGTAAAATGCCTGGGGGTATTCAGGCTGATACTGGAGTGCTTTATTAAGCATATTTAAGGCGTCATCCGGTTTATTGTCGTTGTAGAACTTGCAGGCATTTTTGTAATAGGCGTCAGCCAAAGTAGCGTCTTCTTCGGCAATGACGGCGAATACGGGCAAGAGCAGAAAGGCAAACAGCAATATGATTTTATTCACCATTGCGGATAATCCTATTTTTACAGCCAAAATTGTCAAGAATACTTTGACAGTTTGTGGCGCTCAAGCGATAGCGTCATGCCTGATGTAAGGCAGGCTTTGGTTGATAACATCCCAAGTATCTTGACAAGCCGGAGCGGATATGTTACAAAAACAAACTATGCCATTTGCAACTATACCAGAGATACTTGATGAGCTCCGCCGGGGACGGATGATTGTGCTGGTGGACGACGAGGATCGTGAAAATGAGGGCGACCTGACCATGATTGCCGAAAAGGTCACGCCCGAGGCCATTAACTTTATGGCTAAGTTCGGCCGGGGGCTGATATGCCTGACGGTAACCGAGTCCAAAGCCAACCAGATTGAGATACCGCCCATGGTTCAGGACAATACCTCGAAGTTCGGCACGGCCTTTACCGTATCGGTCGACGCCAAGACCGGCATAACCACCGGCATCTCGGCTCACGACCGGGCCCGGACGATTCTGACGGCTATCAAGGATGATGCCAAACCGGAGGAGTTGGTCAGGCCGGGGCATATATTCCCCTTAAGGGCTAAGGATGGTGGGGTTTTGGTCAGAGCGGGGCAGACCGAAGGTTCGGTTGACCTGGCCCGGCTGGCCGGATTGAAACCGGCCGGTGTTATCTGCGAGATAATGGACGAAGACGGCACGATGGCCCGGCTGCCTCAGCTTATAGAATTCTGTAAAAAACACGGGCTTAAGTTAGCCAGTATTGCCGATATTATCAAATACCGCCGGATGAACGAGCGGTTGATTGAGCGGACTACGTCGGCCAAACTGCCCACCAAATACGGACAGTTCAACCTGCATTTATACCGTTCGCTGACCGATGATTACCTGCACATGGCGCTTTGTTTGGGTGACATCGGCAATGATAAAGGAAAAACTATTGATGAGCCGGTGCTGGTTCGGGTGCATTCGGAGTGTTTGACCGGCGATATTTTCGGGTCCATAAGGTGCGATTGCGGCGACCAGCTGTCTGCGGCGATGAAGATGATAGCCCAGGCCGGCCGTGGTGTGGTGCTCTATATGCGCCAGGAAGGTCGTGGCATCGGGCTGGAAAACAAGCTCAAGGCTTACGCCTTGCAGGACAAGGGGATGGATACGGTCGAGGCTAATATCAAGCTGGGTTTCCCGGCCGACCTCAGGGATTACGGCGTGGGCGCACAGATATTAGTCGACTTGGGCATAAAAAAGATAAAACTCTTGACTAATAATCCTAAAAAGGTTATTGCATTGGACGGTTATGGGCTGGAAATAGTTGAGCGTGTGCCGATAAAAATAGAATCCCGGCCCGAGAGTTTGAAATATCTTACGACCAAAAAGGAGAAATTAGGACACTTGTTGGACTAATATGAAGATAGTTGCCCCGATATGCATCGGGGCGTAAGAACCTGTAACGCTCCAAGGAGCTAACAGGTTCTAACGGGGGCGTAGCTCAGCCGGTAGAGCACCGGGTTTTTAACCCGTAGGTCGACCGTTCGAACCGGTCCGCCCTCATTTTGTAATTATATTTCGCCCCGATCGTCTAGTCCGGTCTAGGACACAGGCTTTTCAAGCCTGCGACACGGGTTCAAATCCCGTTCGGGGTACTTTTTATTATTAAGCGCCTAGTCAAGTATAGGCGCTTTTTTTATTACCAATATTATGAAGATTCTTGGTATTTCCACCAGCGGACGGTTCAACGGTAACACCAGCCGGTTGGTCAAGCGGTGCCTGGACAAGGCGGCTGAGTTGGGCGCACAGACTGAGTTCATATGGGCCGGCAATAAGAAGCTGGGCTATTGTTCCGCCTGCGAGCACTGCATGAAGACCGGCGAGTGCATCGTCAAGGATGATTACCAGGAGATAATGAATAAAGTCCTTGATGCGGACGGTTTGATAATGGGCACGCCTAATTATGCCTTTGATATGTCCGGTCTGATGAAGACTATTTATGACCGGAGTCATTGCCTGTTGTATTACCAGCGCAAGCTGGCCGGTAAATACGCTATAGGTATTTCGGTGGGTGGTCATATATACAGGACCGGGCAGATAGCTAAAACCGTAGCACAAGGTATCTGGCTTTGCGGCGGATATTATTCCGGTTACCTGGCTGGAGTTTCGGTAAAGCGTGATGAACTCCGGTTAGTGGATGAGGACAAAACCTTTGCCCAGGCCGATAGATTGGCTGTGAAACTATTCAATGACATCAGTCGTAAGAAGACATTTCTTTGGCAGAGATGGCTCAGGGGCAGGTTTCTGTTCCCGGCTGTTACCCGGATGGTGTTTAATAATAAGGATAAATATCCTTATTTGTATAATTACTATCTGGAAAAGAAATACATCAAATAAATTGACATGCCCGTAACTAAAGTATAGGGTAGTCGTTTTGTTTAACGACAGATTATCCGCTTATTTAAATTGGAGGTTTATATGCAATACGCTATCGTTCGGAACCGGAGTGAACAATTCAAAGTCGTGGAAGGCGCCAAAATTACCCTTCAGAAAATAGACGCCAAGGACGGGGAAGAAATAGTTTTTAATGACATTCTTTTGTACGCCAATGATAGCGATATCCGCGTTGGTAAGCCATTGGTCAGCGGCGTCAAGGTGGTTGGCGTGATTACGAGCCAGTTAAAAGGCCCCAAGGTCGTAACCATGAAGTTCCGCCGGCGCGAGGGCTACAAAAAGAAAACCGGCCATCGGCAGAAATACACGATCGTTAAGATTAACAAGATAGAAGCCGTATAAATTACGGTTTAGTCCGGATTTGGACAGCAATGAAGCGCATTTTAATTATCATCCTGGCCACGCTTCTTTTGGTTTCAACCGGTTCTTATTTATCGGCCGCCAAACCAACATCAAAATCATCCAAGAAAACAGCCCAGAAAACACCGGTCAAAAAGGATAATTCCGCCAAATTCATCAAGCCGCCGAGCGATTATCAGCAGGTGGCCGGAGTGATTCACCTGCAGACGCCCGTCAGCGGCGGAAAGCGAACCGTTAACGACTATGTGGATCTGGCTCGCAAGAGTAATATCGGAGTGGTCTGCATCACCGACCACGATAACCAGCGCTACCAATACGGCCTGTGGCCGTTCAGGTGGCTGATAAAAAAGACCGAAGAGCGTGCGTCAGTAATGACCTTTGGCATTGCCAATTATCTGGTCGCTATCAACCAGGCAAACCAGTCCGCCAAGGACGTTTTGGTTATAGACGGCATGGAGGTAACGCCTTATTATTACTGGACCGGAAGTTATTTCCAGGATACGCTGACCCTGAACAACCGCCACAAGCATTTGCTGGTGTTGGGACTTGATAAGGCAAAGTATTATCAGGACCTGCCCACCGTGGCCAACGGCAAATCGCGTTTCAGCCAGTATGACAATATCCAGACCTATGAGCCGTATCAGGACCTGATAAATTATGTCATTAAGAATAACGGCTTGATTTTCTGGGCGCATCCGGACTCAAACGAATATCGTGAAATGGGTGGTGTTAAGGTTCATACCCTGCCGTATTCGGAAGCGCTTGAAGCAACAGTAAATTATACCGGATTTGCCGTCCTGAGTGAGGGCTACCAAAAGACCGGCATCCCGGGTGGCATCTGGGACAAAACACTAATGGAATTCTGCGCCGGCAGGCGCGTTCGGCCGGCCTGGGCCATTGGCGAACTGGATGATATCGGTGATAAGGTTTTGGACGGCATTCAGACCGTGTTCCTGCTCAAGGCTAATTCGTACCAGGGCGTTATTGAAGCCATGCGCACAGGCAAGGATTATGTCGTGACCAAGGCTAATAATAATCCGGCGATGGCGCTGACGGATTTCTGGATTATGGCCAATAACAAAGTGGCTTATTCCGGTGACCTTATCGGCGTTAGCACTAAAAATGCCCCGACTCTTTATGTCAAGCTGGCGACAGCCGGGCAGGCAGAGGAGTCGCCTTCGTCTAAGGATAAGAAGGGTAAATCAAAGGGGACTTCAGCGGCAGCTAACGGTTCTGCGTTTAAAACTATGGTTACGGTTAAAATAATCTCCAACGGACGGCTGGTCCAGGAATATAACCAGCCCATGCCGGCCGAAATAAAATACACGCCGGACGTTTCAAATCTCCAGCCCGGACAGATGACTTATTACCGGTTGGATATTATGGATTCCAATCAGGCGCGTCTCATTTCCAATCCTATCTTTGTTAAGGCAGAATAAAGCCATAGAACTTATTCACTTCAGTGTTTTTGAGCATTGATATTGTCTTTATCTCATCGTTCTTATTTTACTTGCTTATCCGGGTTTTTATGGTAGAATTTTTGTAAACGGATTAAGCTGATATAGCGGATTTATAAATCTGTTTAATTCGCATACTATATGGTAGCTAAATACGAACTTGTCCCGCACACGGCGGATATGGGTATTAGTGTTAAGGCAAAGACCCTGAAAACTCTGTTTACTAATGCAGCATTTGGGCTCTTTGACATAATGACCGATACCAAGAAAGTCAAGCCGGCTAAGATAATAAAGGTTAATGTTAATGCCAGTAAGCTGGATGAACTGCTCCAGGGTTGGCTCAGCGCGCTGCATTCCAAATGGGCTCTGGATAACGAATTGTTATCCGGCTTCTCAATTAACAGCATTACAAAGGTAAAAAATAGTTTTCAGCTATCAGGCCTGGGCAAAGGCGAGCGTTATGACCCCAAGCGCCACTGTATCAAAACCGAGATTAAGGCCGTAACGTTTCATGGTTTGCATATTATCAAGATCAAAGGGGGCTACGAAGCGCAGGTTATATTTGATGTATGAAGTTTACGAAGATATCTGATTACCTCTGGGAGATTCCGGCAGAATCATCCATGTCTGTCCCGGGCCGGATTTACGCCTCGGAGAAACTGATGTCACTGGTCCGGGATGATAAAAGCCCGGAGCAGGTGGTAAATGTGGCCAGTTTGCCGGGGATTGTTAAGTATTCTCTGGCCATGCCGGATATTCACTGGGGTTACGGATTCCCCATCGGCGGTGTGGCGGCGTTTGATGTCAAGACCGGCATTATCTCTCCGGGCGGGGTGGGATATGACATTAACTGCGGCGTTCGTCTGATGCGCACCAACTTAACTCTTGATGAAGTCAAGCCGCGGTTAAAGGAGATAATGGCCGCACTCTATCATGCCATACCGTCCGGTGTTGGTTCAGAGGGAGCTATCAGAAAACTTACCGAGCAGGATGAAATAGCGTTATTACTTCAAGGCGCAAAGTGGGCGGTTAAGCAGGGCTATGGCATAAAGGATGACCTGGCTCATATAGAAGACGGCGGTTGCCTGCCCGGTGCCGACCCGGACAAGGTTTCGCCACAGGCCATCAAGAGGGGTTTGCCTCAGGTCGGAACTTTGGGCTCGGGCAACCATTTTATAGAAGTCGGCGTAGTCGACCAAATCTGCCGTCCGCATCTGGCTGAAGCGTTCAACCTGCGCAAAGACGATGTCGTCGTGATGATACATTCAGGTTCAAGGGGTCTGGGATACCAGGTTTGCGATGATTATGTGCGAAAACTCTTGCAGGCTGCGCAGAAATATGGAATAAGACTCGCCGACCGCCAGCTCGCCTGCGCGCCGATTAGCTCGCCGGAAGGACAGGATTACCTGGCCGCCATGAACTGCGCGGCAAATTACGCTTGGGCTAATCGACAGGTGATGATGCATCTGGCGCGAGAGGCGTTGATGCGTGTGCTGTCGATGTCGCCCAATGATTTGGGGATGGAACTGATTTACGATGTCTGCCATAACATCGCCAAGATAGAGGAGCATACAGTAGACGGCAAGCCGATGACGGTGTGCGTGCACCGCAAGGGCGCGACCAGGGCCTTTCCGCCCGGACATCCGGCCGTGCCTGATGATTATAAGGATATCGGCCAGCCGGTTCTGGTGCCGGGCGATATGGGACGTAACTCGTTCCTGTGTGTCGGTACGGATGAAGCCATGAAACAGACATTCGGCAGCACCTGCCACGGGGCCGGACGGGTGGCCAGCCGTTCACAGATGCTTAAGAATACCCGCGGTCAGAACCTGTTTAAGGAGATGGAACAGATGGGTGTTCTGGTAATGGCTAAAAGCCGCGATGCCATTGCCGAGGAAATGCCGGCGGCTTACAAGGATGTCAATGCGGTTGTGGATGTGGTGGATAAAGCCGGTATCAGTAAGAAGGTTGCCCGCTTTAGACCATTAGGCGTGATAAAAGGATAGTTATTATGGATAATAAGAAAAGGAATGTATTTATCAACGGCCTGATAATACTTTTACCCACCCTGATAACTGTTTTCCTGTTTATGTTCGCTTTCAGGTTCATCGATAAAAATATTGCTAATCCTATAGGTTACTTAATCATCTCCATCATAAATCTTACGCCGTTAACTATAGATAAGGTTCATATCCCTGTATGGAGTTCCATAATTGGGTTTCCGATAACCATAATTATTATTTATCTGGTCGGCTACGGCACCGGGACGTTGTTTGGGAAACGAGTATTTAAAGGGGTTGAATCCTGGATAATGCATAATTCTCCGGTCATCAAGGAGGTTTATCCCTATGCCAAGCAGTTTATAGACACATTTATTTCCCCTGAAAAGAAGACCTCATTCAAGTCGGTTGTTTCGGTGGAATTCCCGCGGCCCGGTGTGTATGCGGTCGGATTTGTAACCGCGGACGGATTAAAGGACCTGCGCCAGCATACCGGCAAGAAAATAATAACGGTATTTGTGCCTACTTCGCCGGCGCCTTTTACGGGGTTTACACTGTTTGTGCCGGAGGAAGAGGTCGTTCATTTGAATATGACCATAGATGAAGCTGTCAGAATAATTATGTCGGGCGGCGTGATTGTTCCGTCTCATCAAAGGACAGACAGCTAAACGAAAGTGGCGCCACCCTATGGACCCTGACAGGTCCTCAGGGTAAGGACCCGGAATGGGTAAAGGCTCCATGGCGCTTCGGCGCCAAAAAGAAAGGTTAAGTAATTTATGAAGAAATCACTGCTGACGATTCTGGCCGCGGTTTGCGTTTATCTGGGAACGGTCGGTGTTTGGGCTTCTGATATGCCCAACCTGGATGTCAAGGAGTACGTCCTTAATAACGGCATGAAGGTCTTGGTGTTGGAGCGGTTCCATTCACCTACTGTTTCTTGCCGGTTGTTCTTCAAGGTCGGTTCGATAAACGAGCAGGACGGCCAGACAGGGATTTCGCACCTGCTGGAGCATATGCTCGGCCGGGGTACCGACATCATCGGTACTACGGATTACCAGAAAGAGAAAGTAATATTGGACAAGATAGACAAGGCTATGTTGCGGTTGGAGTACCTGAAAAAGGTCAAAGCCGCCCAGAAGACTGACAACCCCATTGCCGAAGACGGCGAAATAAAATCGTTAGAGGACGAATTAAAAGGGTTGTACGAATTGCACCGCAATTTTGTTATTCCCCAGGAATACGACCAGATTTACAAGCGTAACGGAGCCACCGGGCTTAACGCTTCGACCAACAAGAATATGACCACATATTACTGTTCTTTGCCGTCCAATAAACTGGAGCTGTGGATGTGGCTGGAATCGGACCATATCATCAATCCGGTTTTTCGCGGACTTTACGAGGAGCGTAATACGGTTTTGGAAGAACGCAACACCCGTTCCGAAGACGACCCGGACGGGATTTTCTGGGAAGAATTTGATTCTTTGTTTTACAAGGCGTCTCCTTTGAAGCGTCCGATTATCGGCTGGCGTTCCGATATCGCCGCGCTAAGCAAACAGAACCTGATTGATTATTTTCATCTGTATTATGCGCCCAACAACGCCGTGGCCGTGATTGTCGGCGCGGTCAAGGCTGAAGATGTCCTGAGATTGATGAAGAAATACTTCGAGCCGATTCCGGCCGGCAAACCGATTCCGCAAATATTAACCGTGGAACCGCAGCAGTTCGGCGAGCGGAGGGTGACCATTGAGTTTGACGCCGAGCCCAAGATGATGATTGGATACAAAGGCGCGACTATCGGCGATAAGGCCGATTACACTATGGATATAATGAGCCAGATTCTTTCCGGCGGTCGGACATCCAGATTCTATAAGAAATTGGTTCTGGAAAAGAAGATGTGCCTGGATATCGATGCCTTCAACTCGGCCGGCCGCGTGGCCGGTATCGGTGAAGGCTGGGCGCCTGGGTATTTCGGAGTTTATGCCGTGCCCAAGAGCGATACCAACCTGGCCGAGCTGGAAAAGGCTATTTATGACGAGCTGGAGCTTCTCAAAACCGAGCCGGTTACAGACGAAGAAATGCAAAAGGCCGAAAATAATCTTGAGGCCTCGTTTCTGAGGCAGCTTAATTCCAACGAAGGGCTGGCATCTTCGCTCGGGTCTGATGAAATCATCAGCGGCTCCTGGCGTTACATTATAGACTGGCTGCCTAACTGCCGTAAGGTCACCAAGGAAGATATTATGAAGGTGGCCCAGCAGTATTTTATTCCTTCCCAAAAGACCGTCGCTGTGATGGTCAGGAAACCGGAAACATCTGAACCAGATCAGAATAAGAAAGAGCAAGGTGATAAATAATATGAAAATAGCAAAACTATTAGCTACCGCATTAAGCATTACTATCATTTTATTGGTCGGTTCATGCGTCGGCACGAAGAGCCAGCCGGCCCGGCCCATTGCCGATGAATCTACCCCGAACATCCAGCCGGTGCTTATCCAGCGGGTTTCTCATCCGGATAAGCTGACCTTCCAGCCGCTGGAGATAATCGTGCCCAAGGCCGAGCGCCAGCAGCTCAAGAACGGAATGGTCGTATTCCTTCTGGAAGACAAGGAACTGCCGTTGATAAACCTTACCTTGCTGGTGCGTTCCGGCGCGATATGCGAACCGGCCGGTAAAAGCGGGTTGTGCTCGCTGATGTCGCGCCTGCTTCGGACCGGCGGCACGGAAAAGTATCCGGTTGGCAAGCTGGATGAGATACTGGAGTTCAAATCAGCCGGTATTTCCGCCTCAACCGACTACGAAGAGATGCGGGTAACCGCCTCAAGCCTCAGCCGAGATACCAAAGATATTCTGGAATTGCTTAAAGAGGTGGTCTTTGCCCCGATCTTCCCGGAGGACAAGTTTCAGTACGAGAAATCCAGGATGATCCAGTCAATCCAGCGGCAGAACGACGAACCCGGTTCCATAGCCGACAGGTGTTTCCGCAAGCTGATTTACGGGACGCACCCGCTGGGTGAAACCCTCTCGGGGTCAAAGGAATCGGTTGGTAGTTTGACTCGTAATGATATCGTGGCTTTTTACAAGACATATTTCGTTCCCAATAACATGATGGTTGCCATTTCCGGAGATTTCCGCAAGTTTGAAATGATGGAGCTGCTGAACCAGACGCTGGGTGCGGTGCCGGCATCCGCGAAACTGCCAGAGTTTGACATCAAGGCGCTGGAACCGAATATTCCCGCTCCGGCCGCTTCGGTTAATTATGTGCCGCGCGACCAGAAACAGACCACCATCAGGTTCGGACTGCTGGGCGTGCAACGGCTCAATCCGGACTATTTCTCCATCCGCCTGATGAACGCCATCTTGGGCGGCGATTCGGCCTCGCGCCTTTACCAGTCGGTCCGTGAAAAACGGGGGCTGGCTTATGATGTGTTCTCGTTCTTTTATATGAACCAGACCTGCCCGGGTTTCTTTATGGCCGGAACCGAGACGCGCACCGATGCGACCCATACTTCGGTCGGCCTGATTATGGACGAGATAAGGCGGATTCGGGAAGAGTATGTCGAAGACCAGGAACTTCAAAACACCCAGGAAGCCGAGCTCAACCGGTTTGCCTTCAGGTTTGATAATTCACAGCGGATAGCCGAGCAGTCCATGTATCTTGAATACATCGGCCTGCCCAAGGATTACCTGGAAACCTACCGCGCCAAAGTCATGGCCGTCACAAAGGAAGACATCAAGCGGGTGGCCCGGAAATACCTGCAACCGGATAAGATGATGCTGTTGATGGTCGGGGATAGCGCTAATTTCGACCCGGCGGTCTGGAAAATCCAGGGTGACAATGTCAAGCCGACCGAACTGAAATAATCCGGATTAACGAGTGTTTCCGAAAGATGAGATTGTCCAGTTAGAAATCATCGGGAGTGCGTAGCCTCCAGTGCAAATATTACTACAATTGTGATTTGTTTATCCTGAGTATTACCGAAAGGGCACTGGATAACGTGCCAGTAAGTCCCGTTCGCTGCGCTCAGGGATAAGTGTTACTAAATTCGCTTCGCTCAAAGTAACACTAATCCGCCTCACTCGAACTGCCGCTAACGTCGATTCCGGTCACCACGGTCCCGGTCTCTATCACGGTCACGATCCTGGTCCCGTTCCCTTTCAAGAGAACTGAAAATCATCTTGCCGGCATTGGTTTGCAGAACGCTGGTAACATTCACATTCAGCCGCTGGCCGATGCGGTTAGCCGCGCCTTCGACCACGACCATGGTGCCGTCATTGAGATAGCCCACGCCCTGGGAAGGTTCTTCTCCGGTCCGGATGATTTTTACTTCCATCTGCTCGCCCGGCAGGACCACCGGCTTGAGCGCGTTAGCCAATTCGTTTATGCTGATGACATCCATTCCCTGGACCCGGGCGACCTTGAGCAGGTTGAAATCGTTGGTGACCAGCCGCCCGTTGATGCTTTGGGACAGCTTTAGCAGCTTGTTATCAGTTTCCTTGATGTAGGGGAATTCGGCCTCGTCTATCTGGACCTTGAGCTTGGTATTCTTGCGCATCTTGTCCAGGATATCCAGCCCGTGCCGGCCCCTGACCCGCCGCATCTTGTCCGACGAATCGGCTAGGTTCTGCAGTTCCTGCAGGACGAACCTGGGGATGATTATGGGCATATCGAAATGCAGGGTTTCGGCGATATCGGCAAAGCGCCCGTCGATGATGACGCTGGTATCGACCACCAGCGGCAATCCGGTCTTCTGGCTTTTGGAAAGCTCCACGAAGGGAATGATAAACTTGAAATCATCCTTGCTCCGGATAATGGCGATAACCGAAAGGAAACAGAACAAGAAAGTAATGGAAACCTGGAGCCACTCGTTGAATCCGGGCGTGTCTTTGGTCATATTCTCAATGGTCGGCACCAGGAGCAGGGCGTGGATGAACAGCGCCGAGATGATGAACCCGAACACCAGCCCGAACATGACTATGGAGATAGTGCTGATAAACCGCCGGGTGAAACCGATTTCTATGACGGAGAAAAGGATGGCCACCAGTACGCCGATAACGATGCCGATTACGCCGCTTGAGCCGGGAGTGAACAGGTGCTCGATGTTATAACCGATGACAGCCGCGGCAAGCACAAAAAACGCTCTCAGGATATAAAGCATATAATCCTCCTTAGTCCGGCTGTTAGACCGTAGTGAGTTATCCCTAGACCCTGAGGGGTCTTGGGACAAGAACCCTAACGGGCAGCCGGCTATGGGTGGCAGTATGTCATATTCCCAACTGCCAACCCCATAAAAATGCAGATGATAAAATATATATATAATTCGGAAAATAACCGTTATGCCTGAAACAATTTCTCGTATTCCTGCTGGGCGTAACGGTCGGTCATTCCGGCCAGGTAATCGGCAATGGCGCGTTTCAGGCCTATTTCATAGCCCTGGCTGTCTTCTTTGGCCATTTGCTGGTACCGGGGCGGAAGCTGTTGCGGTTCCTTCTGGTAGGTATTGAAGAGTGATTCCATGAAACGCCTGGCCTTTTCGGCCATCCGGGCCACCTTATAATTGCGGTATACATTCTGGTACAGGAATTTCTCCAGCTGTTTCCTTTCCTTTTCCAGTCCTTCGGAAAGGCAGACCAGGCATGCCTGGCTGTTATGCACGTCTTCAATACTGTTAATATTATATTCCTTGAGCCGTTTCAGGGTATTAGCGATTAAATCGGTCACGAACATATTTATCAGGGTGATGACCGTCTGGGGCCGCAGGAAATTTTCCTGGGTCAGCGGGTCCATGGTTTTCTTGTGTTCCCGGCTGGCCTTTTGCCACAGCGAGATATCGGCCAGGTGGATTTCCTTGATAAGCCCGGCCCGGATGCCGTCGTCCAGGTCGTGGTTGTTATAGGCGATGATGTCGGCGATATCGACCACCTGGGCCTCCAGCAGCGGATGCCATTCGGGATGGTAATCCTTGTTGGGCGTGGGCCGGTCATAGGTGGTATTGTGCTTGATGATGGATTCGCGCACCTCGTAGGACAGGTTCAGCCCGGTGAACTGCGGGTAACGGCGTTCCAGCAGTTCCACCACCCGCAGGCCTTGGGCGTTGTGCTCGAACCCGCCGGCGTCCTTCATCAAATCGTGCAATGCCTCTTCGCCGGCGTGGCCGAACGGCGTATGCCCTATATCGTGGGCCAGGGCCACGGTTTCGGCCAGGTCTTCGTTAAGCCCCAATGCCCGGGCAATGGTCCGGGCTATCTGGGTCACCTCGATGGTGTGCGTCAGGCGGGTTCGGTAATGGTCGCCTTCGTAGTTGACGAACACCTGGGTTTTGTATTCCATCCGCCGGAAAGCGGTGGAGTGGATAATCCGGTCCCGGTCGCGCTGGAAGGCGGTCCGGTAGCCGTGTTCCGGTTCGTCATAGCGCCGGCCCAGCGACTGGCTCGACTTCATGGCGTAGGGCGCCAGCATCTTTTCTTCGTTCTGTTCCAGTATTTCGCGCATATTAAAAACCTTGCCACAGAGTCTCAGAGAACACAGAGAAAAAAGTAATTTTATTTATAACGGTCTCAGTGACCTCTGTGTCTCCGTGGCTAATCCTTATTAATTATTGCATCAAACAGCCAAGTGTCAAGGAATAAACTATATTAGGTATTTTTGCTTGACCGATGTCCGGTTTGATGTTTTAGTTTAGATTATAATTATGTGAATCCATTTAAGGCGAATAAAGAAAGCGACAGAATATGGAAATTTTAGAAGAAGGCCAGGGCCAGCTTATCGGCTGGCACGACCCGGACGAGCGGCGCCAATGGGTGCGCGACAACAAATCGCGCGAGCTCAAGGACAAGCGCATGACGGTGCAGGAAGCGGTCAAGCGCTTTGTGCCGGACGGCAGTTTCATCGCCTGCGGCGGTTTCGGCCATATCCGTACCCCGATGTCATTACTCTACGAAATCATCCGCCAGAAGAAACGCAACCTGATTATGGCCGGCAAGACGGCCGTGCACGACATCGATATCCTCATCGGCGGCGGCTGCGTCGACCGGGTGGAAGTAGCCTATTCATTCGCCCACGAACTGCGGGGCCTTTCGCCGGCCGGGCGCCGGGCGGTCGAAAGCGGCCAGTGCAAGGTGGTGGCCGAAATTAGCAACGCCGGCTACCAGTGGCGTTTTCTGGCCGGGGCCATGGGCGTGCCTTTCGTGCCCTCGCGCAATATGATGGGTACCGATACCTTCAAGAAGAGCTCGGCCAAGATAGTGCGCGACCCCTGGAGCGATAAGCCCATCTGCCTGTTGCCGGCCTGCTACCCCGATGTGGCTATGATTCACGTGCCCAGGTGCGACAAGTTCGGCAACGCCCAGATAGACGGTATCCTGGTCGAGGATTACGAACTGGTCCGGGCCGCTTACCGGGTGCTCATCACCACCGAGGAAATCGTGGACGAAGAGGTCATCCGCCAGAACCCCAGCCGGACGGTCATTCCGTTCTTCCTGGCCGACGCCGTCTGCCACGTGCCGCACGGCGCGCATCCGACTCAGATGCCTTACCTGTATTACTTCGACGAAGACCATATCCGCGAATGGCTGACCGTTTCCGAGACCGAAGAAGGCGCGCGGAAATACTTTGACAAATACGTCTTCGGCGTCAAGGACTATAAGGAATATTTGGAACTGGTCGGCGGCGTGAGCCGGATGAACCAGCTCAGGGACATCGAGCAATTCCGCGCGCCGGGGATGGAACAGAAGGAGGCCTCAAATGGTTGAGACAAAAACCAACAGCTATACATCCACGGAACTGCTGGCCTGCGTGGCCTGCCACGTGCTGGAAGACGGCAAATCCATCTTCGTTGGCACCGGACTGCCGATGATAGCCGGGATGCTGGCCCAGCGCACCCACGCGCCCAACCTGCTCATCATCTTCGAGGCCGGCGGAGTCGGGCCCAAGGTGCCGGTACTGCCCATCTCGGTGGGCGATTCGCGCACATTCCACCGGGCCGTGGCCGCTTCCTCGATGCACGACGTTATGAGCTTCCTCCAGGGCGGGTATATAGATTACGGTTTCCTGGGCGCGGCTGCCATAGACGCCTACGGTAACATCAATACCACTCTCTTTGGTGATTGGGCCCGGCCCAAGGTGCGCCTGCCCGGCAGCGGCGGCGCCAACGATATCGGCTCGCTCTGCTGGAAGACCATCATCATAATGCGCCAGGACAAGAAGCGCTTCGTCAATAAACTGCCGTTCCTGACCACGCCGGGATACCTTGACGGCCCGGGCGGGCGCGAAAAGGCCGGACTGCCCAAAGAGACCGGGCCTTACCGCGTCATTACCCAGCTGGGCACCTACGGATTCGACGACAAGACCAAGCGCCTGATGCTTCTCAGCCGCCATCCGGGCATTACCATTGACGAGATTCAGGCCAACAGCGAATTCGAAATCATTATTCCGGCCAAGGTAGCCGAAAGCGCTCCGCCCACGCCCGAGGAAGTGCGTATCCTGCACCAGATTGACCCGACCAACCTGGTGATTAAGGGATAGGTTGGATTAATACCCATAAGCGCCGGCAGGGGAAGTCCCGGTTTACGAAAACAATGTCTTGTAAACCTCTTTAATAAAGGGGAAGAAAATATGTGGTCTGTCCCGCATACTACTGGACGCCCAATAAATTATACAAGAAATCAATGTTGACGACACCAGAGCAGTTATGAATAATGAATTTATTAATTTCGAATCTATTGAAAATAGTATCCCTCCATACAAGGCGGTTATGGAAAGAGACATTGATCTTTTATTGCTAGAAGAATTTATCTGTTCGCCGGGATTCCTGAAATTCTTTATGATCAAGGCTAAGATAGAAATAACCGAGCCAATATTCTTGGGCGCAAGGCCTCACGTAAAAACCTCAAATGGTGAATCAGACCTGGAAGTAATGTTAAAAGATCAACGAGGCAAAAAATTGGTTTTACTAATAGAGGATAAGATTTCTGCGGATCCCCAGCCCGACCAGGCCGGAAGATATAAAAAAAGAGGCCAAAGCTATTGCCGGGAAGGATTATGCGACGAGGTCAAAACAATTATCACCGCGCCGCGCGAATACATCGACCCGGAAACGGAAAGTAAGTTTGATCATATTTTTACTTATCAAGATTTCATACCCTGGTTTGACCGCGATGGTGATACCGGTAGCAGACGAGCCTATAAAAAAGCCATTGTCACCAGAGCCATCAAGCAAAACGAAGAAGGCTATAACCCCGAAGCGGATAAGAATGTTTCCGAATTTTGGGATAATTACGAGTGGATTCTTGAGAAAAGAGCAAGTTGCTTAAAGCTGCCGCCACGTGAAAATAAACCATCCGGGTCTACATTCATAATTTTCGAACGAGGTTGTTTATCGAAAAATATGAGCATAAAGCACAAGCTATCAGTGCAAAAGAGAGGAAAAGGTTCCGTAGACCTAGAAATTAAAGGAGAGGCCCAACGTGTAACACTCATCGCAAAAAGACTGGATGGGATTTTACCAAAGAATGCTTGCGTAGTCCCTGCGAAAAAATCAGCGGCAATCCGAATAGGAATAACCAAGATAGACCCTGGCCTGCCATTTGATCAGCAACTTAAAGCGGTTAATAGTGGAATTGATGCGGCAATCACACTGTATAATTTTGCTATAAATAACCATGAGGTTTTTGAGGACATTTTAAAAGCGAAATAAAGCCATGAAAGAAATAAACATCGACGACACCCCGAAAAATGTGGATTGGATAAAATCTATGCCCAGCACAAAATCAGAGGAGATTTTCTTAGATGCCTTAAGCTGGCTCAGGAAGCATTACGGAGAATTCCAATTCTTCACCGAGCGTGATGTGGTCTGGACCGTCCAGAAGAAAATCACCGAGCTAATTGGGAATAAGCCATATAAGGTGTTTAACGATTATGTGCTATTTCGAGAGAAAAAATCCTGCGTTAAGCCCGACCTGGTTATTCTTAGCCGCGCTGACGAAGTGGAATTGGCGGTGGAGTTTAAATACGAGCCAAACCATGAGCGAAAAAATATCTGTGCGAGTAAATTCAAGCCATCCGTAGTATTTTGGAAAGAAGGGATTATCAAGGATATTAATCGATTAGAGCAGCTAAAAATAAAAGCTAAAACAGCTTATGCCATACTTATCGACGAAAATGGGTTCTTTTACAAACAGCGGGAAAAGCTGCCTGTAGATGAAAAGAAAAGCTCCTGGATAGAATGGGGAAATGGTGTTTGGGTTCTTTATTCTCAGTGACACAGAGCCTCCCGGCTTCCTGGAAGGATACCCCTCCAGACCCGCCCGACCATATCCGGTCATATCCGGTGACACAGAGCGATAGCCTCCTGTAAGGACACCTAATTTTCTTTCCCTTTGTTTATAAGGTTTCCAAGGCACTGTTTTCAGAGGGCGAGAGGACACACTTGCCCCCGCCTGCCAATTGGCGCCCGCCTGTCTCGGGCAGGGGCAGGTGTCAGCATTTTCAGCCTGAGGCTGACCAGCCTCCGGCTGGGGCTGAAACTGGCTCTAAGAGACGGGTTTTATGTTAGCGCGAAATCTTGGTTTTACAGCCTGTCATAAGAGGAATACCGGTTACGTTCCTTAGTTTTCGGCTTGAATCCAATGGATTTCAAGCCGGATTCCCTGGAATATTACCGGGATTCCGTGGAATATGACCAGGATTCCATGGAATATGACCAGGATTCCGTGGAATATAGCCGGGATTCCATGGAATATGACCAGGATTCCGTGGAATATAGCCGGGATTCCGTGGAATATGACCAGGATTCACTGGAATATGACCGGGATTCTATAGAATATAACCAGAATACATAGGAATATAAAGCCCCGCCATTAGGCGGGATAACTGGCTGGTAACGTTATGTGTTTGCACTAATCCTGTTCGCTAAGTTTACCCTGAGCCCTTCGGAAATACTCAGGATAAATATTTCGAAGGGTTTCGGAGAGTGCGCAGCCTCCAGCAGTCACTCCCTGCAACAAGTGCAGGGATAATGCGCCACTAACTCACTGTGTTCGAAGTGGCGCTAATAACCCAGCTCTCTATGGTCGCTGGATAAGTCCTTACAGGAGGCTTCGCTCTGCCGGTAACTCCCTTTGGTATGCACTAGCCCCGATGATGCTTAATCTGGACCCCATTCGCTACGCTCAGGGATAAGTGGCACTAACTCGCTATGCTCGAAGTGCCACTAATAAGTGCCAGTACGTCACTTTGTTCCTACTGGCACTAAAATCTCTTGACATTCTTTTATATCCCGATATAGTTTTTAATTTAGTAAGCGGATTCAGCGGATATAGCGGATTATATTATTATATTTTTAATAATTAACAGTTTAATCAGCTAAATCAGCTTAATAAATTTTATGCAACAGAAAACTATTGTCAGCCCGGTTTCTTACGAAGGCCTGGCCCTGTTCAGCGGGGTGAAGACCAAGATTATCCTGCGCCCGGCCGGGGTCAACACCGGCATTGTCTTTATCCGGATTGATGACGGCGATAAGCGCATCAATGTATCTTCGGATGTGATTACCACTAACTACCGGCGCACCGGATTGGCCCAGAACGGCGTCAGCGTCGAAACCACCGAGCACCTCCTGTCGGCCATTTACGGCCTGGGCATCGATAACCTGGAAATCGCCATCAACGGCTCCGAGGTGCCTCATACGGACGGCAGCGCCAAGGATTTCGTCGACCTGATTTCCTCGGTGGGCATAAAGGAGCAGGACCTGCCCAAGAAGACCATCAAACTCAAATTCCCGGTGACCTATGCCGAGGGCGATATATCCCTGATTGCCTTGCCGGACGACGGCCTGACCATTGATTACACCCTGCAGTATGATTCGCCCTTAATCGGCACCCAGCATAAGACCATAAAGCTGGATGAATCCACATATAAAAACGAACTGGCCTCAGCCCGGACGTTCTGCCTGGCCTCGGAAGTGGAGCACTTCCAGAAGCAGGGCCTGGGCAAGGGGGCTAATTATAATAATATCCTGGTGGTCGATAAGGACAAGGTGGTTCAGAACAAGCTCCGGTTCCCGGACGAGTTCGTGCGCCATAAGATGCTCGACCTGCTGGGTGACCTGGCCTTGCTGGGCGCGCCGCTGGAGGCTAAAATAATCGCCATCAAGAGCGGCCACGACCAGAATGTCAAGTTTGTCCGCAAGATAAAGGAATCTCTGTCCGCCGGAGCCACGGCCCAGCCCAAACAGAAGGTCTGGCTGGAGTCGCGCGAGCTGCAGAACATCCTGCCGCACCGGTATCCGTTCCTGCTGATTGACCGGGTCATCGAGATGGAGGGCTACAACAGGGCGGTGGGCATAAAGAATGTCACCATCAACGAGGAGTTTTTCAACGGCCATTTCCCGGGCCGGCCGTTGATGCCCGGAGTGCTTCAGGTCGAGGCCATGGCCCAGCTCATCGGCGCTCTGCTTTTGAGCCGGACCGGCAACGAGAACAAGCTGGCCGTGTTCCTTTCCATCGACGAGGCCAAGTTCCGCCGTCCGGTGGTGCCGGGCGACCAGCTCAGGATAGAAGTGGAAACCACCCGCGACAAGGGCCGGATTATCCAGGCTATGGGCAAGATAATGGTCGACGGCGAGGTGGCTTGCGAATCGCAATTTAAATTCATGCTTGTGGATAAGGAATGATTAGGACGCAGATAAACACAGATTTACAGGATAATTATCTGCGGCCATTTGCGTAAATCAGCGTATAAATTATAATGTCTAAAGTACATTCTACCGCCATAGTTCATCCCAAGGCCCAACTGGACGCTGACGTGGAAGTCGGGCCTTACACCATCATTGATGAGAATGTGGTCATCGGCTCGGGCACCAAGGTCGCTCATCATGCCACCGTCACCGGCCATACGGTGCTGGGCAAGAATAACGTGGTATTCCCGTATGCGGCCATCGGCACCGCGCCGCAGGACCTGACTTACCGGGGCGAGCCGACCAGGCTGACCATCGGCGACGGCAATACCTTCCGCGAATTCGTGACCGTCCATTGCGGCACCACCAAAGATAAGGAAGAAACCATCCTGGGCAACAATAACCTGCTGATGGCTTATGCCCACGTCGGGCACGACAGCATCATCGGCAGTAATACGATTCTTTCCAACGGTGTCCAGCTGGGCGGACATGTTTGGGTGGAGGACTATGCCGTGCTGGGCGGACTGGTCGGTGTGCACCATTTTGTGACCATCGGCAAACACGCGTTTATTGGCGGCATCGCTCGGGTCATTCAGGACGTGCCTCCGTTCATGATTGCCGAAGGACATCCGGCCAAGGTTCGGGCGCCCAATTCCATCGGGCTGGAACGGCGCGGATTTTCCGAGGAGAAAGTAGAGGCGATCGAGAAGGCATTCAAGCTCATCTGGCACTCCAAAAAGACGGTTCAGCAGGCGCTTAAATATTTGCAGGAAAAATACGGCCAAATGGAAGAAATAATTTACCTGGTCAAATTCCTGCAGAATATGCAGAACGGAAAATACGGGCGCTATCGCGAAGTAACCCGCAAGATACCTGCGCGCTAGGGCGATTGACTCTTAGGGTTTAACGGCCGATTCCGACACCTACCCCATAAAATATTTCACCAAAAATACTATATTTTTCTTGACACCTACTTTTACGAAGCGTATATTATCAGGCGTAATTTACGAAACGTAAAGTATGTTTGGCTTGGGAAGAATAAACCATGAAACCCAAGGCTAAGAACGGTAGAGGAAAAGAGATGAAAGCCACATTGTCGAAGCTTTTTCGGGTAGAGGAAATCATCCATCACCTGGCCAAGCAGGGCATCAATATCTCGCGCCAGACCATCCACAACTACACCATGATGGGACTGATAAATGCCGAGGAACGTACGCCGGCCGGACACCGGCTTTACGGCGAGGACGTCATCGACCGGCTGATGCGCGTGGTCAGGTTAAAGATGCATCG
The DNA here is from genome assembly GCA_041658285.1 of Candidatus Brocadiia bacterium. Classification (NCBI taxonomy): domain Bacteria; kingdom Pseudomonadati; phylum Planctomycetota; class Candidatus Brocadiia; species Candidatus Brocadiia bacterium. Next base: position 84,433 of record JBBAAP010000007.1, on the reverse strand, counting down.
TTCGCTCCTGGAAGTTAAAAAGGTTCTGGACCAGGAAGATAAATAACTATGCAATACAAGATAGATGACATTACCTTCATTTACGATACGCCCCAGCTGGAATCCGTTTTTGAGCAGATAAAACAGGCGGCCCAGTGCGACAGCACCGTTCTGATAACCGGCGAGAGCGGCACCGGCAAGGGGCTGGCGGCCAAGCTGCTGCATTCCTTGAGCCCGCGTTGCCAGAAAACATACGTGCCTATCTCCTGCCCGGCGCTTTCGGATACCCTGATTGAAAGCGAGTTGTTCGGGCACGAGAAAGGCGCGTTTACCGGAGCCGAGGCTACGCGCATTGGGCGGTTTGAGTCGGCCGACAAGGGTACGGTGGTGCTGGACGAAGTTAGCGAGATTAATTCTAATTTCCAGTGCAAGCTATTGCGGTTGCTGGACGAGAAATCTTTCGAACGGGTCGGCGGCAATATGACCAAAAAAGTGGATGTCCGGATTGTCGCCACCTCGAACCGCAATCTTATCGAGATGGCCAGGTCCGGCCATTTCCGCGAGGACCTTTATTACCGCCTGAGCGTCATCCCCATACACCTGCCGGCCTTGCGCGACCACAAGGAAGACATTATCCCGTTAATCCATCATTATATCACTTACAAGCTGTCTCCGGGCCGAAAGACCAAGGAGATACACAAGGATACTTTTCAATTACTGCAAAAGTACTGCTGGCCGGGCAATGTCCGCGAGCTTTTCAACATCGTTGAGCGGATGATGACCGTGGTCGGAGATGACGTGATTATGCCCAGCCATATTTCAGGCTGGCTCAACGGCGAGGCTAAGCCGGACGGGCATCCGGAGCTGGTCGGACAGACCATAGACGATATTGAGAAGGAAGTCATTCAGCAGAACCTGGAACATTTCGGCGGGAACCGGAGAATGACGGCCGAAGCCCTGAAAATATCGGAAAAGACTTTGAGAAACAAGATCGGACACTACGGCCTGCGGGTCTGATTTATTTTTATATTTTAATTTCTCGAGAGTGGGCAAAAGAAGGAGACGCGAGTATGGAAAACCGAAAGGATATAAGAAGAGGCGGGGGTCACTTGTTAATGGATGAACAGTACCAGCCTGTCGCGACGGGACTTGTATCCGAGCGTTCGGCTCAAGAGGTCATGGCCCAGGCAAAACTCGCGGATAAGCAAAACACACGGAAGCTATGGGAGAAATTCAAAAGGACCGGAGCCAAGCAATATCACGACCAGCTGGTGAAGATTTACCTGCCCATAGTCCGTCAGGTGGCCGAAAAGATGTCCGGGCATTTACCCGGTTCGGTGGATGTGCAGGATTTGTCTTCGGCCGGGATATTCGGCTTGTTGGATGCCATCAAGCTGTTTGACCTTGACCGGGGTATTAAGTTCGAGACTTATTGCGTCAACCGCATCCGTGGCGCCATGCTCGACGAACTGCGCGAAATGGACTGGGTGCCGCGTTTGGTCAGGACCCGTTCGCATCAGCTCAGCCGTTCCTGCAAGCATCTGCAGGAAAAACTGGGCCGCGCGCCGACCGACTTTGAAATCGCCAAGAACCTTAACCTTAACCTGGATGAATACAATAAAATGGCCCAGGATGCCTGCGCCTTCAATATGTTTTCGCTTAATGCCACGCTCGGGTCTGAAAAGAACGAGCAGAGCATGGAGTTCAGCGATGTGCTCAAGTGCCGCAAAGACGAGTTTTCCAACAAGAAAGTAATCAATAAGGAAATCGTCGAGTATCTCAAGAGCCGGGTTTCTCAGAAAGAACGCCTGGTCTTGGAGCTCTATTTTGACGACGATCTGACCATGAAGGAGATAGGGCTAATTCTAGATATTTCCGAATCGCGAGTCAGCCAGATTTTCGCCCGGGTGATAACCCGGCTCCAGACCCAGTTCAAGAGGCATCGTTCCGAGTGGCTGTCATAAGAATAGTTTGTATCGCGGCCGTTAGCGCGATGAGCCGGATAGATTGAAGAATGCGAATCCTTCTTACAAATGACGACGGATTGGAAACCGAAGGGCTAGTAACCTTCAAGGATATCCTCAGGCAAAGACATCAGCTTACAGTGATAGCGCCGTTGTTCGAGCAGAGCGCCATCAGCCATTCCATTTCTATACTCTCGCCCATCTTCGTAAAGAAAATAACTTACGGCAACAGCGGCAGGGATTATATTTATGCCGTCAAGGGCACTCCGGCCGATTGCGTCAAGCTGGCGCTGGGGCATTATCTTAAGCGCCGTCCGGATATGGTAGTTTCCGGCATTAACCTCGGGGCTAATCTGGGGCTGGATATCTTTTATTCTGGCACCGTTGCCGCGGCGATTGAGGCGTCCTTTTGGGGCATAACCTCTTTTGCCGTCTCGGTTGAGCGGCCCAGGGAAATGCCCGCCCGGATGGATTTCGCGCCGTTTATCCGGGCCGCATATAAGGTTATCATGGACATACTCAAGACCCGTCCCGAGCCGGGCAGCGTCTTTAATATCAATATTCCCTACCGGCCGGTTTCTAAAATCAAGGGTATCCGTTTTACCTGCCAGGATATGCGCCTGGTCAGGGAGCGGTTTGTCAAGGGCATAGACCCGAGAGGCCGTTTATATTTCTGGATGAAGGCCGGGCCGGAGTTGTCCGTCTTTCGCCGCCGTCCCAGAATTCATCCGGAACATGTCCATTCCGATATCGAGTCCGTTCACGAAGGCTATATTTCTGTCACTCCCATCAAGGCTCAGTTCACAGATGCAAAAATCCTTGCCAATCCGCCGGTAATTAATACAAGTAGGTAGCATATACAGTAACATCTTGGCTAATTAACCTGTTTATTATGAATATTGACTCTATTGTCAAAGATATTATTTCCGGCAGGCAGATAGACCAGACGGCCGCGCAGTTCCTGGCCTCGGACAAGGCCGAGCTCTGGGAGCTGCTTCACGGCGCCAATGCCATCCGGCAGCATTTTCATCAGGATAAGGTTCATCTTTGCTCCATTATCAACGCCAAAAGCGGCGCCTGTTCCGAGGACTGTAAGTTCTGCGCCCAATCGGTTCACCATAACAGCCAGGCCGATGTTTACCCGCTGATGCCGGAGTCGGAAATCCGCAAGGGTTACCAGCGGAGCAAGGAGATAGGCGCGCACGGGTTCAGCATCGTCACCAGCGGCAATACGCTGGATAATGATGAGATATCCGGCATCGCCGAGAGTGTCCGTAATCTTTCTTCCGAATATCCTGTTAATAAAGGCAACCCATACGTTTGCGGTTCGCTCGGCCGGATGAGCCGGGAGAACATTCTCAGGCTCAAAGCAGCCGGACTCAGTAAAGCGCATCATAATCTGGAAACCTCGCGCCGGTATTTCAAGCAGGTTTGTTCCACGCATTCTTATGATGAGCGCATAGAGACCATCCGCAACCTTAAGGATGCCGGCCTAAGGGTTTGCAGCGGCGGGATATTCGGACTGGGCGAGGGCTGGTCGGACCGGATAGAGATGGCTTTGACCCTGCGGGAACTGGATGTGGAATCGATACCGCTTAATTTCCTCATTTCCATTAAAGGCACGTCGATGGCCGAAGTTAAACCGCTTGGGCCGCAGGAGATACTCAGGATTATCGCCGTTTACAGGTATATCCTGCCGGCTAAGGATATCCGTATCTGCGCCGGGCGGGAGAAGAACCTGGGCGATATGCAGTCGTGGATATTCTACGCCGGCGCCACCGGCATGATGATAGGCGGATACCTCACCCAGCCCGGGCGCCAGGTGGAAGATGATTTAAGGATGTTGGATAACCTGGGAATGAAGCACTGAACTTTGTCGTATATGGATTTTATCAGCCAACAGATTAGCCAGCTACGTCAGGCCGGACTGCTCCGGCAGTTCAGAACCATCAGTGCCATAAACGGCGCTAAGGTGAAGATAGGCGGTAGGTGGTACATCTCGTTTTGTTCCAATGATTATCTCGGCTTGTCCCAGCATCCGGATTTACGCCGTGCTGGCCGGAAGGCCCTGGAGCGGTTTGGCGTTGGTTCCGGCGCCTCGCGCCTGATGGCCGGCACGCAGACGCCGCATTATCAGCTGGAAAAAGCTATTGCTCGATTTAAAGGCGCGGCGGAAGCGCTTTTGTTTACTTCTGGTTTCGTGGCTAATCTGGCAGTCATTACCACGTTGATAAAGGAAGGCGATGTGGTTTTTAGTGACGAGCTCAACCACGCCAGCCTGATAGATGCCATCCGCCTGACCAGAGCCAAATCATTCGTTTATCGACACCGCGATGTCGATCATCTGGAATCCTTGCTTACGCACAAATCCCATATCTCAAATCCCAAATCACAGCGTTACATCATTACCGATGCTATCTTTAGCATGGACGGCGACGCCGCTCCGCTGGCCGATATTGTCAGACTAGCTAAGAAATACAGATGCTATACTATTGTCGACGAGGCGCACGCGACCGGGGTTTTCGGCAAGCACGGCAGGGGGCTGGCCGAACACCTGGGCTTATCGGTCAAGATAGATATTAGTATCGGGACCTTGAGCAAGGCCGCTGGCGTCATGGGCGGATTTGTCACCGGCACAAAGGATTTTATCGCTTATATCAGGAGCAAGGGCCGTCCGTTCATATTCACCACGGCATTGCCGCCGGCCGACTGCGCTGCCGCTGTAGCGGCACTGGAGGTTATTCGGGCCAAGCCCGGATTGCGAAAACAGTTATGGGACAAGACGGATTATGTAAAGAGCCGCTTAATCAAATATGGATTTGATTTCCAAGGCTCGGCCAGCCCGATTATTCCGATTTTGATAGGCGACCCCAAGAAGACGCTTAAGATATCAGAGCATCTCTGGCGCCAGGGTATGTTTATCCCGGCCATTCGCCCGCCTACCGTGCCAGCCGACAAGAGCCGGCTCAGGATTACATTAAGCGCACTGCATAGCAGGGCTGATTTGGACTATTTAATAATGGAATTGGTAAAGGCTAAGCATCAATATAAATTTTAACCCGGCATATCCAAATATCTTGACAAAGATAGTGGTTTATAGTAAAAGAAACGGCTGATTATTAAGATTCTAAAGGAGTTTATATTATGCAGGAAAAGATTCATCCGAAATATATGGAAACTGTCGTGACCTGCGGTTGCGGCGAGACGTTCAAGACCCGTTCCACCAAGGAAAAGATTGGCGTGGAAATCTGTTCTAAATGCCATCCGTTTTATACCGGCAAGGAGAAGTTCATTGATACGGCCGGACGGGTGGAGAAATTCCGCAAGAAATACGCTGCCAAGGGCGTAGCCTCGGAAGCAACCGGCGCTGCCACCAACGAACCGCCGAAATCTTAGCCCGGTATTAGTAGGTAGAATGTAGTATGTAGGGTTGTTCTACATCTCCCGCTACGGCGGGATGCCGCTCCGCGAACACAACGCACTATCTGCTGCATTTCTTATAACACATTTGACAATCTTTGTGTATGCGTGTTTAATCTATGGAAAAGAATCTGTCTGACATATTAAAGCGTTACGAGGAGATAGAGACTCTTATCATCCAGCCGGATGTGGTTTCCAATCCGGCCAAGTATTCGGCCTTGATGAAGGAGCGTGGCAAACTCATCCGCTTCGCCACGCCGCTCCAGGCCCTTCGTGACATCCGCAAGCAGGTTTCCGAGTTAACGGTGCTTCTGGGCGAACAGGGTCACGAGGCGGATTTTTACCAGCTTATGAAAGAAGAGCTGGAAGTGCTGGCCAAGAAGGAGCAGGAGCTTGTTTCGCGGATAGAGGAAATGATCCTGGCCAATGAAGAGAATGCCAACCGGAACGTGATTATGGAAATCCGGGCCGGCACGGGCGGCGAGGAGGCGGCATTGTTCGCTTCGGAGCTGTTCAGGATGTATTCTAAATACATAGACAAAAAGCACTGGAAGATGACGCTTATTGATACCAGTTCCACCGGGCTGGGCGGGTTTAAGGACGCATCATTTTCCATAGAGGGCGAAGACGTTTATAAACACCTCAGGTTCGAGAGCGGCGGGCATCGGGTCCAGCGCGTGCCGCAGACCGAAGCCAGCGGGCGCATCCATACCTCGGCCTGCACCGTGGCGGTTCTGCCAGAGGCGGAAGAGGTGGAGCTGGAAATCCGCACCGAAGACCTTAAGGTGGATACGTATTCGGCCGGCGGTCCGGGCGGACAGCACGTCAATAAGACCGCGTCGGCCGTTCGCTTGACCCATATACCGACTGGGACGGTGGTGGCTTGCCAGACCGAGCGCTCACAGCATCGCAACCGCGACCTGGCCATGAGGTTGCTCCGCACCCGTATCTATGATGCCATGGCATCAAAGGTCAAGAAGGAACGCGACACCATACGCAAGACCCAGATAGGTTCGGGCGACCGGAGCGAGAAGATACGCACTTATAATTTTCCCCAGAGCCGCGTCACCGACCATCGGATTAATTTCTCCGTATATAATCTCCCCGAATTTATGGATGGTAATATCGACGAAATGGTGGACAAGCTGATAGAGGTGGATAAGCAGGAGCGGCTGAGCGCGGTCAAAGGAACCAAGGACACATTGAATACGAAGAATTAAACATGTCTGTAAGCATTGCTGGTATTTTACGTAGCTTGCATTCCAAGGACAAGTCCCGCAATATAGATGTGGAAACGCTCCTGGCCCATAGCATATCTCCACGCGCCGAGCGGATAGAGCTATATAAGAATCCGGATAAGGTGTTGGCTAAGCAAACCATACAACGGTTTAATAAATACCTGAAGCAGTACCGTTGTGATTATCCGCTGGCGTATATTGTAGGGCATCGTGAGTTTATGTCGCTGGACTTCGTTACCAAGCCGGGCGTGCTGATACCCAGGCCGGAGACTGAGTTTGTGGTCGAGGCGGCGCTGGTCGCGCTGAAAACAGTTGCCCGGCCGGTGGTTATGGACATAGGCACTGGTTCCGGGAATATTGCCGTATCAATTGCCAAACACATAAATAATCCGGCGATAAAAATATACGCCTCTGATATCTCCGCTCGGGCGCTGGTTATTGCCGGTCAGAATTCACGCAATCATAAAGTCTCTAAATTCATAACATTCTGCCGCGGCAATCTATTTGAGGCGTTTAGAAAACACCGCCTTGAAGGCAAGGTTGATATGATTGTCTCCAATCCGCCGTATGTGGCCCGTTCGGAAGCCCGGCTCTTGATGCCGAGCGTCCGCAGATATGAGCCCAAACAGGCCTTGTTTGCTATTGACAGTGGGTTATCATTCTACAAGGAAATAATCGCCTCAGCCCCGAAATACCTCAAGCCCGGCGGTCGTGTCATTCTGGAGATGGGCCATAATAAATTAAGGCATATCCAGAAATTAGTTGTCAAGAGTGGATACTTTGGTAGCATAAAGACGATACAAGATTATAATGGAATTGAAAGAGTGATTGTTACAAAATATATAGGACACAGTATATAGTATACAGGAGTAAATTATGGACAAATTCATCATCAAAGGCGGTTCACTTCTCAAGGGCTCGGTCACCGTCAGCGGTTCCAAGAATGCGGCGCTGCCCATCCTGGCCGCGACGCTTCTGGCTAAAGGCCAATGCGTTATCAAGGGCGTGCCCAACCTTTCCGACGTAGAAGTGCTTGCCAAAATCCTGCGCGAGCTGGGCGTTGACGTGGAACGCAAGCCCAACGGTGATATCGAGACAGAGGTCAAGAATGAAAAGAACTCCACAGCCCGCTACGAATTGGTCAAGACTATGCGGGCGTCGTTCTGCGTGCTTGGGCCGCTCATCGGCAAGCGCCGGACGGCTAAGGTTTCCCTGCCCGGCGGCTGCGTCATCGGCGTCCGGCCCATAGATTTACATGAGAAAGGGCTCAAGATGCTCGGTGCCACCATTGATTACGAACACGGATATCTTATCGGCAAGGCCGATAAGCTGGTCGGCTGTGAGATGTATCTGGGCGGAACATTCGGTTCCACCGTTACCGGCACGGCCAATGTGCTGATGGCGGCGGTGCTGGCCAAAGGTCGGACCGTTATCGAGAACGCCGCCTGCGAGCCGGAGGTCCAGGACCTGTCTAACTTCTTGGTCAAGATGGGCGCTAAGATTAAAGGTATCGGTACGCACCGGCTGGAGATAGAAGGCGTCAAGTTGCTTAAGGGCACGACCTATACGGTTATTCCTGACCGGATAGAGGCTGGCACGTTCATCACCGCCGGCGCTTTGCTGGGCGATAATATGACCATCAAGAACTGCCGGCTTGACCATCTGGTCGCTGTGCTGGATAAGTACAAGGATATGGGCGTAACCGTTACCCGTGTATCAAATACCGAGTGCCGGGTGTCACGCGTTAAATACATCAAACCCGTGGATGTGGCCACGTTGCCGTATCCGGGTTTCCCGACCGATATGCAGGCTCAGGTGATGGTCTTGCTGGCGTTGGCAGATGGCATCAGTATAATTACTGAAAAGATTTATCCGGACCGGTTTATGCATGTGGCCGAACTCAACCGCATGGGCGCGCGCATCCGTAAAGAGGCGGCTTATTCCATCATCCAGGGCGTCAAGCATCTTCTGGGCGCGCCGGTGATGGCGTCCGACCTCAGGGCATCGGCCGCTCTGGTCCTGGCCGCTATGGTAGCCAAAGGCACTACCGAGGTTCAGCGCGTTTACCATATCGACCGCGGTTATGAGAAGATAGAGCAGAAACTCATCGCCTTAGGAGCCAACATTAAACGTGTATCTGATAAGGTATCTGCTGCCGATGAATAATACGTTAGCCACAGAGATCACGGAGGTCTTTATAATAATTTGTTTTTCTGTGTGCTCTGTGACTCAGTGGCAAAAATAATATGTTTGATAATATCACCGAAAAACTCCAAGCCGCGTTCCGCAAGCTGGCCGGCCGGGGCAAGCTGACTGAGTCCAATATCCAGGATGGCCTGCGCGAAGTGCGCATGGCTTTGCTTGAGGCCGACGTTAATTACAAGGTCGTTAAGGACTTCATTGACCGCGTCACTAAGCGGGCCATAGGTCAGGAGGTCATCCAGAGCATCTCGCCGGCTCAGCAGATAATCAAGATAGTCCACGACGAGCTGGTCACCCTGATGGGCGGGGCAGTAGATGCTAGTTTACAGTTTGCCTCACAGCCGCCGACCGTGATAATGATGGCCGGTCTTCAGGGTTGCGGCAAGACCACCACCTGCGCAAAGTTGGCCAAGTTTCTTATCAAGAAGGGCAAGCGTCCGTTACTGGTGGCCGCGGATATCCAGCGGCCGGCCGCCGTTGACCAGTTAAAGTCGTTGGGCAAACAGCTAAATATCCCGGTATATTCCGAGGAAATGGGTCCGCCGCCGCGTATTTGCGCTCAGGCTGTTAAACATGCAATAACCAATAACCTCGATGTGGTCATATTGGATACGGCCGGACGTCTGCATATAAACGAAGAGCTGATGGATGAGCTCAAGGAAATTAACCGCCGGACCAGCCCGAACCATATATTCCTGGTGGCTGATGCCATGACCGGGCAGGACGCGGTCAACAGCGCCAAGGCCTTCAATGAGCAATTGCCATTGGGCGGCGTGATTCTGACCAAGCTGGACGGCGACGCCCGGGGCGGCGCGGCCCTGTCCATCAAGGCCGTCACCTTGAAGCCCATCAAGTTTGTTGGTATCGGCGAGAAGATGGATAATTTTGAGGAGTTTCACCCGGACCGGATGGCATCGCGCATCTTGGGTATGGGTGACGTGGTCTCGCTGGTGGAAAAGGCGCAGTCGGTGATGGACGAAGACCAGGCCAAGAAACTTCAGGACAAGATGCTCAAGAATAAACTGGATTTGCAGGACTTCCTGGACCAGTTACAGCAGATAAAGAAGATGGGCTCCCTCAAGGACCTGATGGCTATGATACCGGGCATCGGCGGGGCGCTTAAGAATGTGGATATGGACGACAAGCAGTTGAAACGGATAGAGGCGATAATCCAGTCGATGACGCCCAAGGAGCGGACCGAGCCGGACATCCTGGACGGCAAGCGCAAACTGCGCATCTCCAAGGGCAGCGGTACCAGCGTGGCCGAGATTAACTCACTTCTCAAACAGTTCAACGAGATGCAGAAGATGATGAAGAATATGGGCAAGATGCCCAAGTCAATGATGAGTAAGTTCTTAAGATAGTATTAGCCACAGAGGCGCAGAGGGCACGAAGAAAAGAAGTATACGCAGCAGAATTAGTCGCAGAGATACAGAGGATTCTAAAGATTAAGAAGTGATATGGATTTTAATAGTAAGCTTCTATTTTGGATTGTGCTGATAGTAAGCGTGGTAGCGTTTATTAATATCCGAAAGTGGGTGGTCCGGTCCAGGCGCCGGGCTTATCTTAGGGGCAGGGAGATACTTTCCACCAGCGAAATATATGACCGTTTTTATAACGGTAGTAACGTTCCGCAAGATGCTTTCTATGCGGCTTGGAACGAAATCGCCAAGGTGCTTGGGGTCAATGCCGGACAAATCCGGCCGGATGATAAGATGATCAATCTCAAGACTGGAGCAGACAGCGCTCCGCTTGAAAGCGACCTTGAATGGTTAATTATTGACAGCATAAGATGGCGGCCTAAACATGCGCCCGAACCAAATAAGCTATTGACGCTTAATGATGTTGTCCGACTGCTGGTGCTGAGCAAGGCGAAGGCGAATAAATAGTAAATTTATATGGCACTGAAATTCAACTGTCCCAAGTGCGCCAATGAGGTGGAATTCAAGTTCTTGATGGCCGGCGAGACCGGTCAATGCCCCAAGTGCGGCAAAGACATCGTCATTCCGGCTGATGCCTCCCAGATCGGTGAAGGCCCGTCAGAGATTGCCCAGGATATCGCCCAAAAGATAGCCGCCAAGAACATTATCAATCCCAAAGAGGAATTCTTGAGGTTGTCCATGGTAGTAGGAGTTGTTCATTTCCTATTTGTCTTGGCGTTAGGCAGCTATAAGATGAGTTCCCCGCTTGGGGTAGAGCACATGCCTATAATTGTACTTATCCTGGATTTCATCTTATACCTGCCGGGGTATTGCTGTATGCTTTTGTTTGGATTGTTAGGGTTGGGGCTGAATGGATTTGTCATGTACATTATTTCTGGTGTAACCTATGGACTGTTAGGAGGGTACTTGCTGTTCAGGTGGATGAATAGGCCTACTCGAGGTTAGGAGTAATTATGAAAAAGAAACTGCTTTATATAGGCTTGGGCATCGTGGCGGTGGTCCTGGTGTTTGTCGGTTATCATTATGTCCGGTTCCTGCAGGCGACGGCCCGGATGAAGGAGCTCTCGGCTGATTTGGAAAAGCGCATCGTCGAATGGGAGAAGAAGGAATACAAGCGCCCGCCGCTGTTCGGCCCGGCCGTGCCAGGCAATGCAGCGGAGTATTATAAGTTGGCCATTGCTAAGAAAATTGATGTGCCGGATGATTTCCAAGACGTATTATACAATAGTGTTTATGAGCGATCTGAACCGATGAATGATGAGTTGGTAAAATGGGCAAAATCATATACTGCCAATGTTAATTTATTAAAGAAAGGTGTTAATGCTGAAAACTTAAAGCCGATATTTCAACCACGAGAAGAAATTTCAAGTACTATGTTGTCTGTTCCAAGACAACTAACAAGCTATATTGTAATTATATTAGGCATTGATTTAGAGAATAATAATAAATTCTCTGAAGCATTGGAACTATACTGCACAACTGTAAGGTTTGCGGATGATCTCGGATTCGGCGGTCATTTTATTCAAATGTTGGTTAGTATAGCGATTTCAGGCGGAGGACAAAGTGAAATTCAAAGATTATTGTTAGCTGATAAACTTTCTGATGAGTAGCTAAGCGATTTGGCTAAAAGAATTAAATTGTTGTTGGAGTTTTACCCTTCTTTCCGAGATACATGTGAATCCGAGATTGTTTTTACAGGAGTGATATTTAAGAAAAATGTAATGAATATGGGATTTACTCCTAAAAAATACGCAATGCTTTTGGCTGATGGTGTATGGTTGAATAGAACAAATTATGTTGATCTCTGGGAATATAATATAGAAATAAAGGACAAGGTAGCAAATTTAGCAGTTGGGTCTTATGTTGAGATAAGGGATAAGTTAAACAAGCTTGAAGCATCATGTAGACCATCAAGTCAAGAAGAAATAATACTTTCCGGTATTTCATCCCTTCCTGAGAAAAGAACGAGACTAATTTGCTCAAGGGAGGGTATATACATACTAACCGCACTTAAATTATACAAGCTCAGGCACGGGTCGTATCCGGAAACACTGGATAAGCTGGCGCCGGAAATCATACCGGCAGTGCCTCTGAACCCGTTTAGCGATAAGCCGTTCATCTACCGGGTGGACAAGGACGGGGAACTCTTCCTTTACAGCGTTGGGGTAGACCTTCAGGACGACAACGCCGACCCCAAAAAGGATGTGGTCATCAGCCCCAAAGCGGCAAAATAGGGCATTTTGACTCGCATATTATTATAGATAGTGCATCTACAACCAGAGCAGTTGTATCTACAACCGGAGCAGTTGCATCTACAACCAGAGCAGTTGGACATACAATTGGAGCGATTGGACATGGATTTGGGGTAATATGATGGCATATATGGGGTTTAAAAGAGTTTGTGGAGTTTAAAAAGTTTATAGAGTCGTGTTTTGCGGTGAATCTATGGGGTGATGTTGTACTTCTTGGCTTTATACCTTAGAGTCCGGTATGTGGTGCCTAGGAGTTTGGCCGCTTCGGTCAGGTTGCCGTTGGTCAGTTTGAGGGCTTTTTCGATATAGGCTTTTTCTATCTCGGTCATTTTTTCTTCCATATTGATGTTTACCCCGCCGCCGTCCGCGCCCATCAGCACCGGTTCGCCCATTTCCTTATTAAGGCCCAGCGGCTGGAGTTTCAGGTTCAAATCATCCGGCTTGATAAGCGCGCCTTGGCTCAGGGCTACGGCCCGCTGGACGGAGTTTTCCAACTCGCGGATGTTGCCCGGCCAGTGGTAGAGCATCAATGTTTCCAGCGCTTCGGTATCGAATCCCTTTATATCCTTTTTCATCATCCGGGCATACTTACCCAGGAAGTGGCCGGCCAGGAGCGGGATGTCGCTGGACCGTTCCCTTAAGGGCGGCAGGTGGATGTTTATGACGTTGAGCCGGTAAAACAGGTCTTCCCGGAACAACCCTTTTTTGACCTGGTCTTCGAGGTTGACATTTGTGGCGGTGATGAAGCGGACGTCGGACTTCTTGGTCTCGACGCTGCCGACCGGCTTGAATTCACGGGCTTCGATGACCCGGAGCAGTTTGACCTGCAGGGCGGGCGAGAGTTCGCTGACCTCGTCCAGGAAGAAGGTGCCTTTGTCGGCCACCTCGAGCAGTCCTTTCTTATCGCTTATGGCGTGGGTGAACGAACCCTTGATGTGTCCGAATAGTTCGCTTTCCAGCAGGGTCTCGGTGAATGCGCCGCAGTTGACGGTCAGGAACAGTTCTGACATCCGGGCTGACTGGTAATGAAGCGCCCGGGCGACCAGCTCCTTGCCGGTGCCGCTTTCGCCCTGGATTATGACGGTGCTGTCGGTCTGGGCCACCCGGCGTATCAGGTCGTAAATTTTCTTCATCTCCGGCGAGGTGCCTACGATAATCTTGAACGGGTTGACCCCGACTTCTTCGTCCTTATAAGCGGTTTTGGCCATGGTCATCAGGCGTTTCATGTGCACGGCCCGTTGAATGGTCGGCTTCAGGTCCAGCTCGTTATCAAACGGCTTCTGGATATAGTCATACGCACCCAGCCGCATTGCTTCTACGGCTACCTGATAGCTGGAAAAGGCGGTGATTATCAGGACGATGACCTCGGGGTTTATTTCCTGGAATTTGCCGAGCAGCGTCAGGCCGCTTATCTCCGGCATTTTGATGTCCTGGATAATCAGGTCGTAGGGCCGGTCGGGATATGATTCTTTGAAAAGCTTGAGCCCTTCGTAGCCGTCGGTAGTGGTGGTTACCTCGTAGCCCTCGTTCCTGAGGACCACTTCCAGCACCGTGCAGATGCTTTCCTCATCATCGACGACCAGGATGCGGCCTTTGGTTTCTTCAGCTTGGTTGGTCATAGAAGATAAGATAGTCAAATCAGCAGGGCTGTCAACTAATTTAGATGGAGCGATGGCGTTCGGCCAAATTAAAATATAGTTGACATAATGTGATGGGTGATATATATTAAAATGTATGCTCAATGCTCTGATATTATTTTTGACATGCCTTATGGTCAGTTCGGTTGGGTTTGCCTGGGGCATCTATGAAAGCCAGAAGACCTATAACCTGCCCAAAGACGAGATAATCGCCGGAACCAAGGAAATCCTGCGCAATATGGGTCGGCCCAAGCCAAAGCTGGCAAGTGATATTGCCAAAGCAGATGATGCTGACAAAGGCGCTAAGGCCGAAGAGAAGAAAGAGCCGGTCAAGGTGGATGATACGCCTTCACGTCATACCTTGCCCAAAGAGAAATTGAGAATTCAGATACCGGACAAACCCAAGGAACCCGAGAAACCGCCCGAACCGGACGCGGCTACGCTCCGGAAACAGCGGTTAAGCGCGCTTATAAGCGAAGGCGATAAGATTTATAACGAGGCTATGACGCATCTGCAGAATACCTTCAAGCGGGATAATAACTTTGACAAGGAGAACGACCTGGCCGCCAAGCAGTTTAGCCAGGCGGTTCAGAAATATACCGAGGCTCAGGATTTGGACCCGACCAGCAAGACACTTCAGACTAAGATACGCGAAGCCAACCAGTGCATCAAGACATGCCGGATTCAGGGCAGGCGGAAATAAAACTATACTTTGGCATCCGAACTAGAATCTGTTTAGTTCATCCACCAGTGAAGTGATGATTTTACCGGGGGTTATCTGCCTTATTTTCTGTCCGTGTTTGAATAAGAAGGCAAATCCGCGTCCGCCGGCCACGCCGATGTCGGCTTCCTTGGCCTCGCCCGGCCCGTTGACGACACAGCCCATTATCGCGACCTTGACCGGTCGGCGGAGTTTGCTTGTCAGTCCGGTCTTGGAGTTTACCAGCTTTTTGAATTGGGTCACGTATTTAACCACGTTTATTTCGCACCGGCCGCAGGTGGGGCAGGAGATTATTTCCAGCTTTGGTTTCCGCAGCCCGGCGGCTTCGAGTATTTGGTATGCGGTCCGGACCTCGTCGTGAGGCGAGCCGGTAATGGAAACTCTGATGGTGTCGCCGATGCCGTCCAGCAGCAGGGACCCGATGCCGATGGCCGATTTGACGATGGAGTCTTCCAACGGCCCGGCCGCGGTCACGCCCAAATGCAGTGGATAATCGCACAGCTTGGCAATCTTACGGTAGGCCTTGACGGTTGAGGGCACATCCGACGCTTTGAGCGAGACCATTATATCACGGAATTTGAGCGACTCTAGATATTGGGAATAGGCCAGTGCGGCTTGGACCATTTCTTCCCAAACCTCTAGTTTCTTGCGGCTGGCGGTTGACCTTTTGGCCCATCCGGCCACCGAGCCGGAATTAACCCCGACTCTGATGGGGATATGTTTGGCTTTGGCCTGCTTGACTATTTCTTTTATGGCTTCCTTGTCGGTGACATTGCCGGGGTTAAGCCGGATGGAATCAGCGCCGCTCTTGATGGATTCCAGGGCCAGTTTGGGGTTGAAATGTATATCCGCTTCGATGGGGATGTGTATCTGCTTCTTGATAGGCGCGATGGCCTGTGCCGAGCTCAAGCGTGGAATGGCAAAGCGGACAATTTGGCAGCCCAGGGCTTCCAGTTCGTGTATCTGGCGGACGGTTGCTCTGATGTCCTCGGTCGGAGTTTTGGTCATGGTCTGTACCGAGACCGGAGTTCCGCCGCCCACCGGGACCTTGCCTATCCAGAGCTTTCGTGTTTTCATAACTTCATTATGTGACCACCGGCGCGCTTGTCAAGATTATTTTATTCAATATCGGATATGGCGCTGCCGATAAGATTTTATTGACAAATTTGGAAAGCTTTGTTCTCTTGTTCCTAAAATTATATAATATTAAATAAGTGTAAAATCTGCAGCAAACACAAGAAAGGGCAAAAATATGAAAACTAAGATGTATGGAGTGTTATTCATTTTTCTGGTTGGTACTATTGTAATGCTGTCATATGGAGGAGAGGGCGGCTGTAATTACTTCCCGAAAAGCGGTCGAAGCGGTTCCAGTTCCGGTTTTTATCCGCATTCTCCTTTCAAATCAGGCATTCCGCCGCTGGCGCCGTCCGTGCCGGCTTCCGTGGCCGTGTCTGCGGTGCAGATAAACGTTTCCTGGACTGATAACGCTGATAACGAAGACGGTTTTAAGGTAGAGCGCAAGACCGGAGCCGGCGGGACTTATGCCCAGGTGGCGGTGATTTGGGCCAATGTGACCTCTTATTCTGATGCCAGCCTGACGCCTTCGACCAATTATTACTATCAAATTCGTGCTTACAACGCCGCCGGCGACAGCGCGTATACCACCGAGACCAACGCCACGACCATTGCACAGACCCTTCCCGGCGCGCCGACAGAACTGTTGGCGGTGGCTAATAGCTATTCGACCATAAACCTGAGCTGGACCGATAATTCGAATAATGAGGACCTTTTCAAGGTTGAGCGCAAGACCGGTATGTTCGGCACCTGGGCGCAGGTTACGACTGTTTTGCCCAATGTCAGGAATTATATAAACTCCGGGCTTTTGGATAACACCACCTATTATTTCCGCGTGCGCGCTTATAACTCGGCTGGGGACAGCGGCTATTCGGCTGAATCATCGGCCACCACTCTTTCTTTGACCATGCCCAATCCGCCGACTAGTCTGGTGGCTGGTTCGGCTTCTTCGGCGCGGATAAACCTGACCTGGACCGATCATGCCAATAATGAGGACGGTTACAAGGTCGAGCGCAAGATTGGCGCCGGCTCTTACGCGCTGGTTGCGGTATTGCCGGTTAATGCCACATCTTTCGTCGATTCCGGTTTGACCTCATCCACCACTTATTACTATCGGGTGCGTAATTATAACTCATCCGGCGAGAGCGATTACTCCAATGAGGCCTATGCGACTACTCCGGCTCCGAGCCTTCCGGATGCGCCGACTAGCCTGGTTGGCATAGTCGTTTCTTCCAGCCAGGTCAATGTTACCTGGGTGGATAATGCCGACAATGAAGAAGGCTATAAGATTGAGCGCAAAATCGGCGCCGGTTCTTATGACCAGCTGGCTACAGTCGGGCCGGATGTGCGGTCATATTCGGACAGCCGGGCGTCAGCTTCGACCAATTACTCCTATCGCGTGCGCGGTTACAACACGGCCGGTGACAGTTCTTATTCCAACGAGATAAGCCTGACTACCCCGGCGCCGACTCTGCCCGGTGCGCCGACCAGTCTTATTTCCACCGCGGTGACATCGTCAAGGGTAAACCTGAACTGGACCGACCATGCCAATAATGAAGACGGTTTTAAGATAGACCGCAAAGTGGTCAGCGGCAGTTACACCCAGATAGCTACGGTCGGTTCCAGCGCTACTTCTTACATTGATACGGACGTGTTGGCGTCGACGACTTATTATTACCGGGTCCGTTCTTACAACTCTGCCGGAGACAGTGATTATTCCAACGAGGCCAATACGACCACGCCGACGCCGACAATTCCCAATGCGCCGACCAGCTTGGCTTCGACTACGATTGCTTCCTTCCGGATTGATTTGAGCTGGGTTGAGAATTCCCTTAATGAGGATGGCTATAAAATAGAGCGCAAGACCGGTGTAGCTGGGTCATACCAGCAAATCGGCGTAGCCACTACGGCCACGTACATTGATGCCGAGCTTTTCGGAAACACAACTTATTACTACCGAATTCGCGCTTATAACACGGCCGGTGACAGCGCCTATTCCAACGAAACCTACGCGACTACTCCGGCTGCAACGGTGCCAAACGCGCCGACCAGCCTGGTGGCTACGATAATTACCTCGTTTCGGATTGACCTGACCTGGACCGATAACGCCAATAATGAATCCGGATTTAAGATTGAGCGTTCACCGGATGGTACTACTTATACATTAATGGCTAATGTCAACACTAATGTCAGGTCCTATTCCGACACCAGCCTGAATTATTCAACGGCGTATTATTATCGCGTTCTGGCATATAATGAAGCCGGAGACAGCGCCTATTCAAATGTGGTCAACGGCACGACCCCGGCGCCGACTATTCCCAATGCGCCGACCGGTATGGTCGCGACCGCCGAGACTTCGTCTTCGGTCCGCCTGATCTGGGAAGATAATTCCACCAATGAAAGCGGATTCAAGATTGAACGGAAAAGCGGCGTGGAGAACTATAAGTTAGTCGGGGTTCCCGGGCCGAGCATCACTTTGTATACGGATACGGTTTCGCCGTCAACCACTTATACTTACCGGATTAAGTCGTATAACGAAACGGGCGATAGCGCTTATTCCAACGAGCCGACTGTGACCACGCCGGCTTTGACGACGCCCACGGCGCCGGCATCGCTTTTGGTTATGACCGTATCGGCTTCTCAGATCAATGTGAGATGGACTGATAACTCCGATAATGAATCAGGTTTTAAGATAGAGCGCAAAACCTGGGGCAACGGTGTATGGGGGCAGATTTCTTCGGTCGGGCCGAACGTTAACTCTTTCGCTGATACTGGGCTTTCGGATTCTATCGCTTATTTCTACAGGGTGCGTTCGTATAACGCCGCCGGTAACAGTAACTATACCAATGAAGCATGTGCAACAACCACTGTTAATCCCTATGCTAAAACATGGGGTGGTGCCGGAACCGATACGGCATATGGTTCGACTACTGACGCCAATGGTAATGTTTATCTGACCGGTGTGACCGACAGCTTCGGGGCAGGCGGCCAGGATGTGTTCCTGACCAAATATAATTCCAGCGGCGTGATACAGTGGCAGAGGTCATGGGGCGGGGTAGTAACGGATACGGCTTATGCCTTAGTGGTTGATGCACCATCCGGCAATATCTACGTGGCCGGACAGACCAACAACTTTGGATCCGGTAACAGCGACGCGGTTTTATTGAAATATAATTCCAATGGCGTGCTGCAGTGGCAGAAGACCTGGGGCGGCGCCAGTAACGATACGGCCTATGCCATCGGGGTTGATGCTTCCGGTTATATTTATATGGCCGGAAATACAGCCAGCTATGGGGCCGGCAATGGGGACGCTTTCCTGGTTAAATTCGATTCTACCGGCAGTCTTCAGTGGCAGAAGACCTGGGGCGGCGCGGCTGGCAGTGAAACAACTTACGGGCTGACCCTTAATTCAACGGGCGATATTTATTTGACCGGCTCGACAGCCAGTTATGGCGCAGGTGGCAAGGATGCTTTCCTATTAAAGTTCAACAACAGCGGTTCACTCCAGGGGCAGAAGATGTGGGGCGGTGCTTCTGACGATACGGCTTATTCCATCGCGCTTGATTCTAGCACGCAGGATATTTACCTGTCCGGTGAAACAGCCAGCACCGGCACGGGCAGTACCGATATGTTCCTGGTTAAGCTGGGTTCGGATGGTGTGGTTTCCTGGCAGCGTGCCTGGGGCGGTGTGTCGGCTGATTTAGGTTATGCCGTTTCGGTTGAGCCTAATTCTCAGAATGTGTATGTGGCCGGACTAAGCAACAGCTATGGCGCCGGTAACGGAGACGCGTTGTTTATTAAGTTTACGCCCAGCGGCGTGATTGAATGGCAGAAGGCCTGGGGTGGCGCTTCAGATTTGGAAGAGATACGCGGATTGTATATCAGTCTGTCGAACTACTACCTGGCTGGCCGAAGCCTTTCGCCTTCGTCCTCCTGGCAGAATGTGACAGGCACTACTATAACCACTTATCTGAATACCGCGATACCTGCCGGCACAGTTACTACGCCGGCCGGAGGAGAAACCAATCCGAGCGGCACGGAAACATCGCCTGCGGCCAGTGAATCCGGGGCCGGCGGGTTTGATGCGCTCATAATCAGGACTGCCGACTGATAAAAACGAAAGCGCGGTTTGACAGGAATGACTAAAATAGCTTACTTCTGCAAGTTAGGATGCCTGTTAATCGTTGGGGTGTTTGTTAATCAGTCCGCCTGGGGTGAAAGCTTTATTTATATTGGGCGTTCACCTTTGAAATGGGACGTTAGCGTTGACCTTTCTTACTGGCAAACCGAAGGTGACTTCAAGATGTCCGGCCAATTTCCGTCACCGAGTAATAGCTGGGAAATTGTTCACCCGCTGGATTCATCACTGTTGATATCCAGATTCCGCCTGAGGATGGGTGATTATCCGTCTCCTTACTTCGTGGGATTATCGATTGGGCAGGGGATGATAGATACGGGCAATACGCGTGATACCGACTGGAACTCCAGCAAACAGATGACCGACCTGGTCTATTCCACCAGCCAGGGCCGCACGGCCTTTTCGGGGTATTCTCTTAATTACCAGTTTGTTAATATGGATGACGGTACGCTTGATGCAGTCATCAAGTTTACTGACCACAAGATTGTGGCAGAATATAGCGATGCGTCCGTAGTTATGTCAAGCGGTTTGCCCGATAACCGCACTTTCCCGGGCAAGTGGTTGTCATACGAGATGGACTACAGCGGAATAGAATTTGGTTTGGAAGGGACTTTTATGCCCGCTTTTAATATTGGGATTGAAGGTTCTTTTGGTTATGCCCCTTTTGTGACCGGTGAGTATTCCGGCCAGCGCTGGCCCTTCAGCAGTCCGCCTGTGCCGGCATTGAAGGAAAGCATTATATCCAGAGGTTATTCCTTTAACTATGAATTATCGTTACAGTTTAAGCCGGTCAGTTATTTTGGTGTTCAGGGCGGTTTCCGTTATCTTAAATACCATACCGTGGGCGAGGACCAGGAAGGCACCTCCTGGGCTGGCTCTAGGGAACATCTTGACGCCGATTTTAAAGGCATGACGCTTAATGCCGTGATGTCATTTTGACCTGCAACCGTCAATCCGCATAACATCTTATTTTATCGTAATATCTACTTGACTTCCAAATAAGTCATGATATTATTTTCGTGATATTTAATAAAGGAGACTGCTTATGAATAAATCAAACCGCAGAGAATTCCTTAAACAGGCCGCGTTGGGCGGCATAGCATTGGTGGGGACTAAATTCATGCCCAGGGCATTCGGCGAAGACGAAAAACCCAAATATGTGACCACCATTGCAGTGGTTGATGGCGATGACCCGGCTAAGATGACGCTGGCTGCGTTGGAACTTTTAGGCGGCATAAAGAAGTTTGTCAAGAAAGACCAGATCGTGGCGGTAAAACCAAATATCGCCTGGGAGCGTCCGCCCGAATTCGCGGCTGATACTAACCCTGAAGTGGTGGCAGCTATTGTCAAGGAATGTCTCAAGGCTGGAGCCAAGAAAGTTAAGGTTTTTGATCGTCCCTGTATGGACGCGCGCAAGTGTTATGAAATCAGCGGTATTAAAGCCGCGGCTGAGAAGGCCGGCGCTGAGGTTATCCTTATCGAGAACCGTGATGCATTTTACCAGGAAGTTGAATTCCCCAAGGCTAAGGAACTCAAGAAATGGCCGGTGGTTAAGGAAATTCTTGGATGTGACTGTTTCATTAATGTTCCGGTGGTCAAGGATCACGGCAGTACGCGGTTATCGTTGGGGCTTAAGAACCTGATGGGCCTGATGGGCGGTAACCGCGGGAAAATCCACCAGAATATACACCAAAAAATAGCAGATTTCGCTACGGTTATCAAACCGCAGCTTACTATTGCCGACGCCTACCGGGTGATGGTCCGCCGAGGGCCTAATGCCGGAACCGAAAAGGATATTGTCATGGTTAAAAAGATAATCGCCGGCACCGACCCGGTGGCCGTGGATAGCTACTGCTGCACGCTGGATCCGTTCAAGCTCAAGGGCGATAATATTGATTACATTAAGTTTGCCAATGAGTTGGGCCTGGGCGAGATTGATCTGAAAAAGGTCGAGATACTGACCAAGAAGATAGAGAAAGAATAACCCGCGATATGATTAATCTTCGGCGTATCAGTCAGATATTGTTTTTATTGTTGTTTGTCATCTTGCTTCTGCTGACCACAGCCAGGGCGTTGGGAGCCTACTACAGCGAACCTAATTTTCTGTTGAATATTATTCCGGCCAACCTGTTCTTTATCGCAGACCCATTAGTGGCTTTGTCGGTGATGTTGGTGTCCAGGGCGTTTATCATGCCGTTTCTTGCCGCGGTGATAGTTGCCATTGCCACGATATTGCTGGGCCGGGTATTTTGCGGCTGGGTCTGTCCGCTGGGCACGGTGATGGACTTGTTCAGCCGCGTTAAGCCGAAGCATTCCAACCAGGTTCTCCGCGATGGCGGCAAGATGCTCAAGAAAGTCAAATACCTTGTTTTGATGTTTATCCTGGCCGCGGCTATTGTCGGAGCTAATATAGTTGGCTGGTTTGACCCGATAACTATTGCTTTCAGGGCATTTGCGCTGGTTTTTTATCCTATTTTTGATTATCTGGCTAAGGGAATATTGGATGGTGTAGGAGCGACCGGAGCAGTCGGTACGCTGGGTAATTTTGGATTAGTTGACCCTAACTCGATAACTTTTTATGGGTCTGCTGTTTTTCTGGGTGTATTTGCTCTGATTATATTCGCCGTATTTTACCAGAGCCGTTTCTGGTGTCGTTATATTTGTCCGTTAGGCGCTTTGTTGGGTATTCTTTCCAAGTGTCGGGTGCTTAAGCTCAATATCGGTCCAGGATGCAACCAGTGCGGCAGGTGCAACATTGTTTGCAAGACCGGTTGCTTGAGCAAAGAACTGGTTCTGGAAAGCGAAGAGTGCATCCAGTGTTACACCTGCGTCAGCAAGTGCCAGCATCATTCGTTGGCCATAAACTTCGGTAGTAATACGTTGCCTAAAGATAATATCTTGCCGTCGCGCCGGGGATTTATTTTAACCGCCGGATTAGGAATACTTTCCGTGCCGATACTCAGGCATAGTATTATGAGCAAGCGTAACTATAATACAATGCCCCGGCTCAGGCCACCCGGCGCAACCAGTCCGGAAGAGGAATTTCTTAATAAGTGTATTCGTTGCGGTGAATGCATGAAGGTCTGCCCGACTAACGGACTGCAGCCGCTCCTGGTTGAATCGGGACTCTATTCTATGTGGACGCCTACGCTGGTCCCGCGCATAGGGCAGTGTTCTTACTACTGTAACGCCTGCGGACAGGTCTGTCCGACCGGAGCCATTAAGGCTTTGCAGTTGGAGGATAAACAGGAGTCCCGGATCGGGCTGGCATATTTCGATACCAACCGCTGTATTCCTTACGTGCACAAACAGACTTGCATGACCTGTGAAGAGTTCTGCCCGGTACCGGATAAGGCTATCGCCTACAATGAAAGAAACGGTATCAAGTATCCATATATCGTTAAAGATAGATGTATCGGATGCGGGATGTGCGAAAAGGTCTGTCCGGTTGCCGGAATGGCTGCTATCAGGGTATTTCCGTTCAAGAGTAACGGTAATTCGTAACCCGCTCACATAATGAAAAACGTATTCTACGGCTCCATATCTTGGTTACTCCTGACCGTTATCGTGCTGGTGCTGTTCATCACTCAAACCAGGCCGTTCCATACGCTTTTACCCACGGAGATGATTATTGTGGTTGAGGTGTTCCAGCTTTTCTTCATCAGTATTATACTGCCGATGTTCATTAAGCCGTCGTATGAGAAATTACTTGGTTTCTACAAGGAATTGTTCAGCCAGGTTGTAATAATGTTGATTACTTTCTTTCCGCTTACGTTAATGGCGCAGTATTTTTCTCTGGCCGGAGCGGCTTCGGTTATCAGGTTTTACCTGGTGATTCTGCTGATAGGCGGCATCGCTGGATTATGCGCATTGCGGAACGTATTGCGCTGGTATTATTTCGTCTGGACGCTGATTATTGCGGCCTTCCCGATGTTCCATTACTTCATACTGGAAATGGCTAATAAAGATGTTAGGTTTTTATTGCAGATCAACCCGTTCTGGCTGATAGGGCGGATAGCCGAGCCGGAAATATTTATTTCCAATTGGTTCTTGCAAGTGCTTATTATGGTAGTTGCTTTTATAGCTTTAAACTTTCTCAGGAATAAGAAAACTCAGGTATGAAGTTGCTAATTAAATTATTGCTGGTCTTCTGTTTTTTGTCGCTGGTCTCTCCGGTATTGGGCGCCGAGATAGAATCGGTCAAGATTGGCTGGGACGGTAATTACCGCATCGGTTACTGGTGCCCGGTCAAGGTGAGCCTCATCACCGATAAGCAATACGACGGCGAACTGGTATTCAGGGTGGACAACGTCACCTATATACATCCGCTAACCATTCCGGTATCATCTACCAGGGTGATAGATTTTGATGTCGTTATTAATTCTCAATACCCGGAGATGGATATACATCTGACAGGCGAAAATAAGCTTTCTTTGACGTACCAGCAGCCTAAATTTATTCCTGATGGAAAAGTATCTATTGGTGTGGAGGAAAGTTTATGGGAGCAAGCTTGGAAAAGTAATCATTTAGTGCAACCAGGGTTATTGTTCTATCCATTTAAAATATCTGAACTGCCTGAAAATCCGTTTTCATATGAAGCCATGGATCAGCTGGTATTTTCCAGGAATATAAAGGAACAGCAGGTATGGGCCAAATTACAGCGGCTGGAAGAGGGTGGCTATATAAATATTCTATTTGCTGAGGATGAACTTATGTATGATTCGTTTACCGAAACAGGCCGAGATTATTATCCTATGGAAAGTGTATTCCCAGCGGCCTATCAGAATTTTGATATATCGCCATGGGCTATTGATATCAAAAAGATATTGCTCGGATTTCTTGAAGTTTACTCATTAATATTGATGGTGATTGCTTTGCTGGTTATCTGGATAAGAATAAAAAAGAAGTCTGCTATGATTTTTATCTGCAGTTTAGTTTTATGCCTGGTCGTTGTTCTGATATTATTGTATTCCGTTTATTTGCCGTCCGATGGCGTGTTAAAACTAAATGTGATCGGCGAAGAAACTATTAAAAAGTATGATACTGAGTATAAATTGATAATGATCAATAATCAGTTTAGTCCTGAAGGTTCAGTAGTTAAATTTAGTTCGCCGTATTATAAACCGATATATAGGGGACAGGCGGATAAAACGCCTTTAACAATACGGTTTATTAATGGTGGTTCAATCAAGGTGGAAATGCCTTTAGGTGCACGAATGGTGTTTCAAACCGCACAATAACTAGTAGGGTGGAATCTTGATTGACTGATAGATTGAATATATGTATAAACTTTTTCTAGCCTGGCGTTATTTGACCAGCAGAAAGATAATGTATTTCTGTATCGCCGGTATTGCGGTGGGGGTAATGGCGCTGATAATCGTCACCTCGGTTATGGGCGGGTTCGTGCGCGAGGTGCGCGAACGCATCCGCGGCACGGCTTCGCATATCTCGGTTACCAATCCGTCAGGATATTTTATCCGTGATTACCGCAAGCTGATGGATGATATCAAGTCGGTTCAGGGCGTAGCCGCCTGCGCGCCGCGATTGGAATGGGGCGCGCTACTGGGTAACAGCCCCCAACAGATGCGTTTTGTTCAGCTTACCGGCATCGAATCGGCTCTGGAGACCAATGTCAGCGAATTTTCCAAATACCTGATTGGCAAGACTCCGGCCGATTTCGGCAACGTTCAGGATGGGGCCATCGTGGGTAGCCAGATATTCGGTATCCCGCCGTTTCACAAGACTGATACGCCGCCTATGAGCGGCACGGGCATCTCGCTTACTTCAGCCCGGTTCAGCCCTTTGGGGATACCTTTGCCGATACGCCGTGATTTTACCGTGGTGGGCGCGTTCAATATCGGCATGCTGGAATACGACACCAATATCTATATTCCGCTGTCATCGGCCCAGGACTTCCTGGGCGCGTCCAATGCGGTTACCCGCATCGCCGTAAAACTTGATGACTACGGCAAAGCGCCGCAGGTCATTAAAGAGCTTGGCTCCAGACTGCCGCCGTACCTGCTCATCCAGACCTGGGAGGATGAAAAGCGGATACTGCTCCGGGCCGTGGGCATAGAAAAGAATCTAAATGCCATCATACTTTTCTTTATCGTTATCGTCGCGGCATTCAATATCCTTTCGATGCTGACCATGCGGGTGGTGGAGAAGACGCACGATATAGGCATAATAAAGTCTATGGGCGCAACCACCGGCGGTATTGCCCAGCTATTCCTGTACCAAGGTATATTGATTGCTTTGGTCGGTTGCATCATCGGCGTGACCTGCGGTTATTTTATTGCTTCTAACCTAAATCCGATTGCCGATTTACTGCACACCCTGTCTGGATTCGAGGTATTTCCCAAGGACGTTTATATGCTGGATGAGATACCGTCCGAGATAAGTTTTCTGACGATAGTCGTTATAACTTTAGCAACCATCGCGGTGAGCGTGATATTCAGCATCTATCCGTCGGTCAAGGCCTCGCGTCTGCAACCGACTGAGGCTCTAAAATATGAGTAACGATATTATTTTACGTGCCCAGGACGTCCATCGCTTCTTCCCGGCCGGGGAAGGGCAGCTGGAGATTCTTAAGGGCATTTCGCTTGATATAAAGAAAGGCGAGGTCATCTCCATCGTCGGTCCATCCGGCGCCGGTAAAAGTACGCTTTTGCATATAATGGGTTTGTTAGACCGGCCGACCGCCGGGCAGGTCTATTTTAACGGGCAGGATATCTACGCCCAGTCATCCGGCGCCCAGGCCCGGATAAGGAACGCCTCGTTCGCATTTGTCTTTCAATTCTATCACCTGATATCCGAGCTCGACGTCCTGGAAAATACCATACTGCCTTTTTATATATCGCATTCGATTATGGGCTTTATGGCCAATAATTCCGGGCTCAAGGAGCGGGGCAGGGAGATACTTGACAAGTTGGGCCTGAGCCAGAGGATTCATCATCGTCCGGGCCAGCTTTCCGGAGGCGAACAGCAGCGCGTGGCTATCGCCCGTGCGTTGGTAAGCAACCCTGAGATAATTTTCTGCGACGAGCCGACCGGCAATCTGGACAGCGCCACCAGCGCCGAGGTTCAGGACCTGATACTGGAGCTTAACCGCAAAGAAGGCAAGACATTCATCATTGTCACCCACGAAGAAAAGATAGCCCAGAAGGCACACCGAATCATCAGGATGGTGGACGGCAGGATTATATAAGCCCTGAAACCACAAAACCCACAAAGATTATTTCACTTTGTTTTTTACGGTGAATCACCTCTTCGGCGGTCGGACCTGCGGGTTATGGGCGAAGTATTCGCGCACCAGCTTTTCCACGTATTCGCCGCGTTTGAAATATAACTTTTTGAGCGGCCGTTTCTTGTGGTTGGCCAGGGCGTAATGGGTTATCACCGGCAGGGCGACCGTGGCATCCAAATAGCAGACGATGGCGTCGGGCAGTCTGTTCGGGTCGATCTTGCCCCAGCTGACCGCCTCGTGCGGCGTGGCGCCGGAAAGTCCGCCCGTATCCGGACGGGCATCGGTTATCTGGAAGAAGTAGTCGTGGCCGACCTCTTTGATGCGCAGGATTTCCTGTATCTGCGGCTCGGTTTGCAAGAGGAAGTTCTTGGGACTGCCGCCGCCCACCAGGAACGCGGCTGACTTGCCGCCGCTCCGCTTGGCCTGCAGAACTATAGCGGTGGTTTCGTTGACGTCTATGGTGGGGTTAATCTTTATCCGGTATCCGGCGATGTCCAGCCCGGCGATGTTCATTCCGATGGTCGAGTCGCCCGGCGAGCTGGTGAACACCGGCACGCCGGCCCGGTAAGCCGCGGCCAACACCGAAACGTCGTGGAGTTTGTTCTTCCGTTCCCACTCGGCCAGGTAGCGCCCGAGGTTGTAATAGAACTCGGCCGTGCCCATTTCTTTCTGGAATTCCGGCTGTTTCAGGATTGCCTGCAGGTTCTTGTCGGTTTCCATCAGACAGTCGGTATAACCCAGGAAGACATCGTATATCCGGACCACATCGTTGCGCCTGAGGTCTGCGTCATCCACCAGGTGAGAGCCTACATGCAGGGGTAGGTTCATAGCAAAGTGGATATCGTGATACATATTGGCTCCGGTGGCGATTATCCAGTCCACGAATCCGGCCTTGATTAAAGGAACCACGGCTGAAGCGCCTATTCCGGCCGGCGTCAGGGCTCCGGCCAGGCTCATGCCCACCGTCACGTCATTGGCCAGCATACGCTCGCTAAAAAGGATACAGCCTTCCTTTAGCCGGGCCGCGTTATATGCCAGGAACGAATTATTGATTAATTCTGTCGTGGATTCCTTACCGGTGATGCCCTTAGGCATGATGCGTTTGCCAGACAGGTATTTGCCTTTATGCGGGCATTTCTTGCTCGTTAACCAATCAGGCATATCTGATAAGTCTTTTTTCATCCGATGGTCTCTTTTCATGATACACTCCTTTATTCACCACAAAGACACAGAGGGCACAAAGGCCTGTGTTTTATTAGCGGCTCAAATAGTTACCGCGCCGGCACGGGGGATATTATTGAAATCCGTGGCCGTGGCCGTGCTGTAAGCTCCGATATTATCTATGTAAACGAGGTCGCCGATTTCCAGTTCCGGCAGTTCCTCGGTATTGGAAATGACGTCAAATCCGTCGCAGGTCGGGCCGGCCAGAGTAGAAATCTGGGTTGGGCCTTTCTTCATTACCTGATACTGGTATTTGCAATGGTCAAAGACGATGCCGGACAACGCGCCGTAAACGCCGTCATCCAGATAATACCAATGCTTGTTGCCCCGGATGGATTTGCCGATGACGGTCATCACCAGCGTGCAGGCCGGTCCGCACAGCACCCGGCCCGGTTCGGAGATGATGCGGATGTTACTCTCGAACAGGCGGTTTATTTCGCTGTTGATGGTCTTGGCCGTATTGATGAAATAATCCGATTCATTGTCAAAATGCATAATCGGGAATCCGCCGCCGATGTCCAGCACCTCCAGCGACAACTGCTTGAGCTTGGCGTCGCGCATGATGATGGATGCCAGCTCCAGCGCCTCGATGTAGTTTTCCACGTTGGTGCATTGCGAGCCGACGTGGAACGATAAGCCCATCGGCTTGAGTCCCAGTTTATGCGCCTTGGCCAGGAGCGGTATGGCGTCGGGCGGTTCCAGCCCGAACTTGACGGACAGCTCCACGATGGAGCCGACATTGGGCACCTTGATGCGGGCCAGCACCTCGGCCCCCGGCGCCGTCTCGGCCATTTTGTTCAGTTCGTATTCCGAATCAAAGGTCATCATCCGGATGCCTTTGGACATGGCGAATTTGATGACCTCCGGCTTCTTGACCGTATTGGCAAAGAGCATCCGGTTAGGCTTGACGCCCAGTTTTAGTAGGGCTTCCATCTCGCCGCGCGAGGCGACGTCGAAGTTCGAGCCCATCCGGGCAAAGACCTTGAGTATTTCTATGTGCGGGTTGGACTTGACCGCGTAGAACGGCTCTACCCGGGGGAGCATTTGCCGGAAACGCTGGAGGTTCTCGGCCAGCTTAGACCGGTTGATGATGAACAGCGGCGAGCCGTGCTTGGCAACCAGCCGTTTGATGTTATTTTGCCACTTGGCCTTGTGCCCGTCAGATGACTTTTTCACTTCAAAAGTTCTCCTTAGTTTACCACGAAAACATACTTGGGCTGTTAGACTTTAGTCGTTATTAGCCCAGTATACCTGGCAGTAATTCGTTACACTCAAACTGCCAGAGTACTAAACACTAAAATTTCTTACTTTCGAGCCTTCGTGGTTAATATTAATGGTGCACAATGTAACAAATAAAATATCCGATGCAATATTTTTAGTATAAACTGTGGACGGAAAGAAGAGTTTTAGTAATGTGTGGTTAAGCATATGGTTGACATAAGGTGTTCCCTAAATTGTTCAATAAGGCATATTGCTGAATTATAGAAAGGAGAATGATTAATGAAACATCTTTCGTCAGAGCAGATTAAAAATATGAGCTTAAAGGAAGCTTGGGATATTGCTGGAGAGTTTGGAGAATATCTATCTAATAGAAAACCAGTATATATGGAGTACGAAAGTGTCTTGCCTTATCCTAAAGATATTATCAGTTTAGCGTTAGTAAAAATATTAAAATATGAGGATTTTTCTAATATGTCTGCCGTATCGAAACATGCAGTTACAGCTGGAGAAATAAAGGAGAATATTGCGGCTAATATTTCGCTTTTAGATCTTTTTATTCCTGATGAAAAACAGTACAAAGAAATGGTAGAAGAAATGAAAATAATGAATGAACGAGTTAGCAAACTTATTGAGTAATAGAGAGTGTGTTGATTATGAGTCTTAAAGATAGTGATTTTCTTGAGTGGTATAATAATGAGATTTTTAGGTATCGGGATATGGAATGGCGACTTGCATCCTATTCAATGGTGATATCGTCAGGGATTCTCCTGTTTGCCAAAAGTGCCGAAACCAGCAAGTTTATTGAACCAGTATTTTTAGCATGTGCGATGGGATTCTTTATACTCGTATTATTTATAGCTGAAATTTATGCGCATAAAAGATTAAACGAATTCCGTATGCTTCGTGACCTTTTATTAGAAGAAAAGACTCATCAAAAGATTGATACCCCTATCGTTAAACTAATATTAAATAGCTGGGATGCACTTTATTTCGCTGGATTTACTGTATTGCCACTATTATTTGGTTTAGGGGCAATATTAATACTTTATTTTGGTAATTAGGGGGCAGCATAACGAATAGATAACCAAGGCGTTCCCGTAATTCCCCACAAATCTTGAGACATATCTACCACTCCCGCTGGAATAAGCGGGATAAGACCCAGTAATTCGCTACGCTCAAACTGGCTCTAAAAAGAGTTCTGCCTGCCGGCAGGCAGGGGCAACAGACGGGATGTAGAGGGCGACAGACGGCTTGTACTCAAGAACGACCGGCTTGTACTGAGGTACTAACGGTTTGTACTGAGGAACGAACGGTCTGTACCAAGGAACGAATGGTTTGTACTGAGGTACGAACGGCTTGTACTGAGGTGCGAACGGTTTGTACTGAGGAACGAACGGTCTGTACCAAGGAACGACTGAGTTGTTCCAAGGAACGACCGGCTTGTTCCCTGTAAAAATCCTGCAGGATTTCACCCCAATTCTGCGTTATATTCGTTTTTAGTCCGTTTAGGGGGGTGGGTACCTTACCCCCTAAGGGAGAGTATGGGCATCTCCCTGTGGGGATATGGTTATCTCACTGCGGGGGTATGGTTATCCTACTGCGGGGGTATGGTTATCCTACGGCAAGGGTATGGTTATCCTACGGCGAGGGTATGGTTATCCTACTGCGGGGGTATGGTTATCCTACGGCGAGGGTATGGTTATCCTACGGCGAGGGTATGGTTATCCTACGGCAAGGGTATGGTTATCCTACTGCGAGGATATGGTTATCTATAGGGGGGAAACCATAGTACATACTACGAGGGTTAGGGTATCCCCCTATTTGTACAGTTAATATGTATAGCTCCTGACCGCCTAATCCATGAACTTCGTCAGGATAATGTGGCAGATAACGCCCCGAACCGCCTGCGGCGGCATCGGGACTAACTGCCACTAATCAGAAAATCCTTGACCTTGGGAAAATAGTTTGATAAATAATCTACCACGAAGTCACGAAATTGTAAAGACACGAAAAGTTTTAATAGTTATTTCGGACTTTCGCGTTTTCGTGGTAGTATTATGAATTTACACGAATATCAGGCCAAGGCATTGCTCAATAAATACGGTATCCCCACGCCTAAGGGGGAGATGACCGATTCCCCGGCTAAAGCGGGCGAAATATTCTCTCGTCTTGGCGCGCCAATAGCCGCAGTCAAGTCGCAAATCCATTCAGGCGGCCGCGGCAAGGCCGGCGGTATCAAGGTGGTCAAGTCCGCCGCTGAATCCGAAGCCGCTGTCCGCGAGCTCATCGGCAAGACGCTGGTCACTGCCCAGACCGGTCCGGCCGGACGAACAGTGCGCAAGGTTTTAATAGAGGAATCCATTCCGGTTGCCCGCGAATTATATCTGGGCATCGTCATAGACCGCAAGACCTCGGCGCCGGTGATGATGGCCTCGGCCGAGGGTGGCATGGAAATAGAAGAACTGGCCCGCAAGTCGCCTGAGAAGATTATCAAGATGCCGTTCCACCCGCATCTGGGCTTGGCCGGGTTCCAGGCGCGCGAGCTGGTCTTTGCGCTGGGCCTGGGCAGCGCCGCCTACGCCGACATATTCATTAAGTTAAGCAAATTATTCATAGAAAACGACTGCTCGCTGGCCGAGATTAATCCGCTGGTGATTACAAATGAGAAGAAAGTAATGGCGCTTGACGCCAAAATTAACTTGGACGACCGGGCGCTGTTCCGGCACAAGGACCTAGCTGAATGCCGGGACATCAACGAGGAGCACCCGATTGAATACGAGGCCTCGAAGTATGACCTGAGCTATATCGGGCTGGACGGCAATATCGGCTGTATGGTCAACGGCGCCGGGCTGGCTATGGCTACGATGGACCTGATAAAACTGCACGGCGGCGAACCGGCTAACTTCCTGGACGTGGGTGGCGGAGCTTCGGCTGAGCAGGTCACCCAGGCTTTTAAACTTCTTATTGCCAACAAGAACGTTAAGGCCATCCTGGTCAATATCTTCGGCGGGATAATGAAGTGCGACATCATCGCCCAGGGTATCGTCACGGCGGTGAAGGAAGTGGGTCTTGGTTTTCCGCTGGTGGTCCGGCTGGAAGGCACCAACGTAGACATCGGCAAGAAGATATTAAAAGCATCCGGTCTGAATATCGTCTCGGCTGATAGTATGGACGAAGCGGCTAAGAAAGTCGTTGAGAGTCTTAAGCTATAAAATATGAGCATCTTAGTTAATAAAAATACCAAGGTCGTTGTTCAGGGCATAACCGGCTCGGCCGGCAGTTTCCACACCAAGCAGATGCTGGAATACGGCACTAAAATCGTGGCTGGAGTGACCCCGGGCAAGGGTAACACCAAGTTCGATGACCGGGTTCCTATTTATGATACCCTGCGCCAGGCGGTCAGCGCTACCGGAGCAGATACCAGCGTGGTTTTTGTGCCGCCGGCTTTTGCGGCTGATGCCTTGCTGGAGGCGGCTGACTGCGGGCTTAAATTGGTTGTTTGCATCACCGAGGGTATCCCGACCCTGGATATGGTTAAGGTGTATAAGGTCTACCGCGATAAGGGCGTACGTATGGTCGGACCGAACTGCCCGGGCGTGATTACACCGGAAGAGAGCAAGCTCGGTATTATGCCCGGCTATATCCACAAGAAGGGCAATATCGGGATCGTTTCGCGCAGTGGCACTCTTACTTATGAAGCGGTCTGGCAGACCACAAAGGTCGGGCTGGGCCAGTCCACCTGCTTGGGCATCGGCGGAGACCCGATTATCGGAACCTCGTTCGTGGACGCGTTGGAGTTGTTCCAGCGGGATAATGAAACCAAAGCCATAATTATGATAGGCGAAATTGGCGGCACTATGGAAGAAGAGGCGGCCGAATACATCAAGAAGAATGTCACCAAACCGGTAGTTAGTTTCATCGCCGGCCGGACCGCGCCCAAAGGAAAACGGATGGGCCACGCCGGCGCGATTATTTCCGGCGGCAAGGGCACAGCCCAGGAAAAGACGGCCAAACTCATCGAATGCGGCGTGACCGTGGTGGACAGCCCGGCGGTTGTCGGAACAGCTATATATAATATTTTAAATAAGAAGTAATCCTATGGATTCTTTTAAATCTTTAGATCAGATAATCAAGCTTGCTTTGGAAGAGGATTGCGCTAGAAATGATATTACCTCTAAGGCGCTTATCGGACAGGGACGTAAGGCTCGCGGATATATTATCGCCAAGGAGCCGGGGATTATCGGCGGTTTGTTTTTGGTGCCGAGAATATATAAATTCATAAGCAAAAACGTTCATATCGCCATCAAGGCCAAGGAAGGCGAGTCGGTCAAAGAAGGACGGGTCCTGGCAACCATGAGCGGCGATGCCAGGGCGATACTGGCCGGCGAACGAACTGTGATAAATTTTCTTCAGCGCGTCTGCGGCATAGCCACTTATACAAATAAATTTATCCAGCAAATCAGGGGATTTAGGACAAAGCTGCTTGATACTCGTAAGACCGTGCCTGGTTGGCGTTCCCTGGATAAATACGCGGTCAAGCTGGGCGGCGGGACGAACCACCGGATGAATATGGCCGAGTCATTCCTGATTAAGGATAATCACAAGAAACTGATTTCGCTGGAGAACATTACCAAGATGATGACAGGGTTAAAGAAATACAAAAAGGTGATAGAGGTTGAGGTCGAGACGATTGACGAATTGGTTCAGGTGCTTAGGGTCAGACCGACGGTGATTATGCTGGACAATATGGATTTAAAGACGATAACCCAGGCGGTCAAGATAGTCGAGGGTATGCCGGCCGGCCAGCGTCCGTTGCTGGAGGTCTCGGGCGGGGTGAACCTGCGTAACGTGCGTAATATCGCCAAGACAGACGTGGATTTCATATCAGTCGGAGCGATTACTCATTCGGCTCCGGCGCTGGACATTTCTCTGGAGATTGAATAACTTTATGGACGAGCCGAATTTTCCTAATCTTAATACCAAGACCATCGGCAAGCGGATTGTTTACTACAAAAAGGTAACCTCAACCAACGACTTAGCCTGGATGGAGATTGCGAATGGCACCGAAGACGGCGTGGTGGTATTGGCCGGCGAACAGATGAGGGGCAGGGGCAGATTCGGGCGGAATTGGGTTTCGCCCACCCAAAAGGGTATCTGGCTGTCGGTAGTTTTGAAGCCCCAGTTGCCGGTGGACAAGATGTTTTCGCTGATGGCCATCGGCGCGTTGGCCGTGGCTGACGTCCTTAAGGCCCATAAGTTTGAGGCGATGATACGCTGGCCTAATGATGTTGTTATCAAAGGCAAGAAGATAGCCGGAATCATTATTGAAACAAAATTCGTATCCAAGGCGCCTGAAGCGGCGGTGCTGGGCATCGGGATGAATGTTAATGTTGGGCAGAAAGAACTGCCTGATGATATTAAGGATATTGCGACTTCCGCTCTGATAGAAAATGGTTATGAGATAGCCATCCAGCCACTGACCGAGGAATTGATTATCCGGTTGGATTACTGGTATCAGGCGCTCCGGGATAAGAAGGATGATTTAATCAACGATGCCTGGCGGAATTATTCGGCGGTTCTGAATAAGATGGTTTCATTACGCTCCAAGGATTGCGCCTATCAGGGCAAGGCGGTTGACTTGGATCCTTGCAAGGGTATTGCCGTGGAACAGTCGGACGGCACAATCAAGTGGTGGCAGGGTGATGAAGTGGAATTATTAAGGCCGATTTAATTGACTAGTTCTTGGATTTTCATATATTTAGCAGGCGCGCGCGGTTAGCTCAGTCCGGTTAGAGCACTTGCTCGACACGCAAGGGGTCACAGGTTCGAATCCTGTACCGCGCACCATTAAACGGGCCAGTAGCTCAGCTGGGAGAGCATCTCGTTCGCAATGAGAAGGTTGTGGGTTCGAATCCCATCTGGTCCACAAGATATCAATGATGATTGCGGCTTGTGGAGTTATTACGTGTTCCGAACTCTGCATTTCGCATTTGTGACGCGCGATTAGCTCAGCCCGGTTAGAGCACTTGGATCACACCCAAGGGGTCACAGGTTCGAATCCTGTATCGCGCACCAGATAATTATTGCGGATTAATACTTTGCCAGCAAAAATAATTAAAATCAACAGCACCGACTACAAGCCTGAGCTTCTGGAGGAGCCGGCGCGCATCATAGCCGATGGCGGAATAGTCGCATTTCCTACGGAGACAGTTTACGGCTTGGCTGTTAATGTGGATAATCCTGATGCGGTAAGGCGTCTGCGCCAGCTCAAAAACAGTCCGGCAGATCGGCCGTTCACTTATCATCTGGCTGATGTTGATGATATTTATCGGATGACATCCTCAATAGGGCGATTGGCAAAGCGTATAATAAGAAATTACATGCCCGGTCCGGTGACTATAGTTTTGCCCGACGGAAAGGATAATTGGATGGGGTTCAGGGTGCCCGATAACAAAGTGGCTCGTGATTTGATAAGACTGTCAGGCGTTAAAGTTATTGCCACCAGCGCTAATACGGCTAGTGAAACAGCGCCCAGCTCGGTTGATAAAATATCCGGTGTGATTAGAAACGCGATAGATTATATAGTTGATGGGGGAACAGCTAAATTAGGCGTTTCTTCGAGTGTAATTAAGATAGGCTCGGATAACAAGTGTGAGATTCTACGAGAAGGGTCTATAAAAGCTGATGATATACGTAAGCTTGATTATAAATTGATTCTGTTTGTATGCACCGGTAATACCTGCCGCAGCCCGATGGCGGCTGGTTTGTTCCGCAAGATGCTGGCCCAGAAGATTGGGTCTCCGGTAACACAGCTTGAGGCTCGTGGATACAAGGTAGGTTCGGCCGGTACTTCGGCAGTGTATAACAGTCCGGCTTCGGGGCTGGCTGTCAAAGTTATGAATGAGATGGGCGTGGATATAAAATCCCATCTTTCTCAGCCGGTTACCTTAACTTTGGTTGAGGAGGCAGATAAGGTTTATGTTATGACCAAGGGGCATTTGGAAACTTTACGCGAATGGATGCCGGCTGCGGACAATATCAGCCTTCTTGATATTTCGGGAGAGGATATTGCCGACCCGATTGGTCAGGATATAAGTGTTTACAGAAGCTGCGCTTTTAGGATTAAGCAGGCAATTGAAAGGTTGCAATTATGAAAATAGCCATTGCTTCAGATCATGCCGGTTTTAAGGTTAAAGAGGTTGTGAAATCATTGGTGAAGAAGTTCAGTCATAGCTGTCAGGATTTCGGGACCAACAGTGAGGATTCGGTGGATTATCCTGATTATGCCTTTAAGGTTGCCGAAGCTGTAGCGTCAGGCGCCTATGAGCGCGGAATCCTTGTTTGCGGCAGCGGACTGGGGATGGCGATTGCCGCCAATAAGGTTAAGGGTATCAGGGCGGTAACGGTCCATAATGAATTGACGGCGGAGATGTCTCGGCGTCACAATGACGCGAATGTATTATGCTTGGGCGCAAGGATTTTGCAGCCGAGTGATATAGAGGGAATTGTCAAGGTGTGGTTAGCCACGCCTTTTGAGAAAGAACGGCATACGCGGCGGTTGGATAAGATTAGTCAGTACGAAAAGGGGTGCTCGAGTAAAAATACTTGACATTCTCTTAACGGGTGCTATAAATTCATCGCAGTTCAAGCGGGCGTAACTCAGTTGGTAGAGTACAACGTTGCCAACGTTGTTGTCGCCGGTCCGAACCCGGTCGCCCGCTCCATTTTATTTATGTCCTACATAGTCATTGCCCGTCGATATCGTCCCAAATCGTTTGATGATGTGGTAGGCCAGGAATACATCGGGACGACATTAAAGAACGCCATACTTGAGAATAAGGTTTCTCACGCCTATATTTTTTCCGGTCCGCGCGGGGTGGGCAAGACATCTATGGCGCGGATATTTGCCAAGGCTCTTAATTGTGGTAAAAAACCGACGGTAAGCCCATGCAATGAATGCGAGCAGTGTAAGAGGATAAGCGAAGGAACGGATACCGATGTCATAGAGATGGATGCGGCCTCTAATCGCAAGATAGACGACATACGGAATATTATTTCGAATGTGGCTTATACTCCATTAAGAAGTAGATTTAAGGTTTATATCATAGACGAAGCGCACCAGGTGACTTCGGATGCTTTTAATGCCTTATTAAAAACCCTGGAGGAGCCGCCGCCTCACGTTAAATTTATATTTGCAACGACTGAGATCAGCAAGCTTCCGGACACGATAATTTCCAGGTGCCAGAGGTTTAACTTCAGGCGCATTCCGACAAACTTGATATATCAGCAAATCAGCGAAATAACCAAGAAAGAGAAATTCAATATTGAAGATTCCGTAATGAAGACGGTGGCGCGTTTGGCTCACGGCTCCATGCGCGATGCCCAGAGCATACTGGACCAGCTGATATCGTATGCCGGGTCTAAAGTCTCCATTAAAGATTTGGAGAATTTGAGCGGAGCAATTGATTCGGCTGTAATATTTAAGCTTGTTGATGCCATATACCATCGGCAGATGGAGAATATAATTGACATAACCGATAAGGTTATCGCCGAGGGTAAAGATATAAATACGTTCATTGAGCAGTTGATAGAGCATTTTTGGTACCTGATTCTGATGGCGACCAACCCTAAGGAGAAGGCCGAAATCATTGAAGATAAAGGCGCCTATCAAAAGCAGGCTGGGTATTTTAGCGTGGATACTTTGCTGGAATATATTAAAATCCTGAGTGAAGCTAAAAAGAACATAAAAGAGACGAGTGCAATACGTTTATGGGTGGAAGTAACACTTTTGAGATTAGCGCAGCTCGCACCTGGGCATTCTGAGCCGATGCCTGTTGCTAAAGTGAACGCCGAGAAATCAGCGCCTCGGGAGCCGGAAGAGAGAAAGCCGATGGCTATTAAGGATGAGGCTAATTTTGAAAAACCGGGTAATTCCGGATGTAACATGGAATTGCTTTCTGACCAGGATAAGCAGTCATTATGGGCGCAGATACTGGCTGAGGTTAAATCAGTCAGCCCGACCAAGGTTTTCCCGTTTCTTAAGGAAGGACAGTTAACGGAAATGAACCAGCACGAAGTAGTGATTGGTTTTTTGAAGTTGCATAACTTTCATCGTTCTAAGCTTGAGGAGATGGCAAATAAAAAGATAGTGGAAGGTTGTTTGGAGAAGGTGACTGGCGCAAGATTGCCGCTTTCTTTTACTCAGTTGAGCGAGAGCGGTGATTCCGGCATGCCTGGTTATTCGGAAGATGATGTATCAAGAACCGCTGTTAAAGCGTCGAATGAGGCGCTTCAGGATGAGACAGTGCAAAATATAATAAGGACTTTTGAAGCAAGAGTAGTTAAGACGGAATAACAATAAGGTTAAATTCATTTCTGCTATTAATACAAAGGAGGTTCTTATGGGTAAATTCCCGATATTCATCATATTGTTTTTAATCGGATTGACCGTATTTGGGGCTGCTTCACAGGATTTTACAGAGTATTTGAATAAAGGCATAGATGGTTTAATAAGCCAATTAGGCGATGAGCAGTGGGAAATACGTGAGAAAGCCAGTGAAGAGTTGTCGAGACTCGGGATGCTGGCCCGGCCCGGGTTGGAGAAGGCCCTGTCGAATGGAGATGCCGAAATACGGGAGCGGGCCGCTCAGCTTATTGCACTTAATAAATGGCGTGAACCTTTTACTAAGCGGATGGATAAATTTATCGGACAGTTGAAGAACAAGAATTTCAGCGATAAAGCGCTTGTTAATGATATGGTGTATTTCTTAAGCCGTGATGAATCGTCGCCTATTCTGATAGATATCCTTAAGGATAATTCCCAGCCTCCTGATGTGCGCTACTCAGTGGCAACAGCTCTGAGGAATGTAGCCAATGTGAACTTTAAGTCCATTAATAACGATATTATACAGCTATATGGCAAAGATAAAGACGAGAATATGAGGGCTGCCTTAATATGGCTGATGAGTAAAGGTGGCAAAGACGAGAAGGTTATGCCGGTGTTATTATCCGCTTTGAATGAGCCGAGCCATCAGATAAAGCAGGCCGCTTTATATACTCTGGCGGAAATAGGTGACAATACGATTCTGCCGGAAATCCTTAAAATGCTAAAGGGGGCGGATAGTAATATAAAAAGCACGGTGCTTTATGCGCTTAATAGATTCAGGGATGAATCAGTGACAAAGGAGTTAGTCCGGGTTATGAAGGAGGATTCTTCAATAAATATAAGAACTCAGGCTATGGGTATGCTGGCTAATTATGCCGACCCTAAATTAATCCCGGAGTTTTTAGCCATCCTCAAGAATGATAAGGATCCGTATGTTCAGCAAACGGTTCTTGGATCCTTGGGGAGGTATCGTAATGAGAAAACAATAGCTCCAGTTTTAATAAATATGTATAAAACGGCGCACACAGCCGTTCAGCCCAATATACTAGCTGCCATCCAATCAGTTGGGGATAAGGATTCGATACCATTGCTGATTGAGATTCTTTCGCAGGAAACAGACTACAATTCTTTTCATGCTATATTGAATACTGTGCAAGCTCTTGCTGCGAACCAAAAATTTACGCCGGTGACCATTCCTCAAAACGTAAAAGATGATGTTATTACTAAGGCCAAGGAATGGTGGGATAAGAACAAATAAGGATTAATTTGAGGTGAATTAAGCCGAATATTCCGTATTTAAAACTGGTTGAGGCGTTAACTATCCTGTTTTTATCAGATCTGGATTTAGAATATGCCCAGAGGGAATCGAACCCTCATATACGGCTTCGGAGGCCGTCACTCTATCCGTTGAGATATGGGCATGGATTTAATTTTACTTATTATTGGTTATTGTCAAGTTTTATTTGACGCATACGGGATTTTTCATTATAAATGATAAAATGTTAAATAGATTGATGCCGCTAATACTCTGTTTGGTCCTTATCGGGAGCGTGAGTAATGCTCAGGAGGGGACCGCCCAGAATAATGCCAAAACAGAGCCTTCCGCATACATACATTACGGCCATTTGGAACGCTGGAAGGAAGACAATCTTCAGATTACCGCATTTACCGAAAATGTAGAGCTCTACCATGCCGGCAAGGTTATTAAGGCTGATACTTTGATTGCTTGGAATAAGGCCGATGCTCCCGGTCAAACAAATGGGAATGCGGACGGGACTGTTTTTAATGAGGTCTATGCTGAGGGTAATATCAAAGTTATCAGTGAAGATGATACCTTGCTAGCCGACCGGTTTTATTATAATTTTGCAAATGATACGGGCGTGAGTATTAACGTGGAAATAAGAACCTCGTCACGTCTGGAGGGCGAGAAAAGCGAACCGGTTATTATCCGTGCGAAGATGGTATATCAGTCTGATAAGAAAACGTCAACGGCTCATCAGGCAACGATTACCACATGCACTCACGGGGTACCGCATTATTATTTTTGGGCCAGCACCATTAAATTTACTAACGATGAGAAAGGGAAAATTATAAGCTTTACCAATATTATACCGCATTTTTGGGGCATACCGTTTTTCTATTTCCCGTATTATAGCAAAACCCTTGGGCAAGACAGTTTGCTCAGGTCTGTTCATTACGAGCGGACTTATCGGTTTGGGGCCACGGTGCAAAGCAACTGGGGTATTAATCTTGATAAGTTTAAGCGTGATGAAAACGGTGAAAT
This sequence comes from Candidatus Brocadiia bacterium, assembly GCA_041658285.1. Classification (NCBI taxonomy): domain Bacteria; kingdom Pseudomonadati; phylum Planctomycetota; class Candidatus Brocadiia; species Candidatus Brocadiia bacterium. The sequence goes on along the minus strand of JBBAAP010000007.1, from coordinate 43,009 downwards.
ATTAAAAGATGGCGATGGACGATATAAAACCAAACGGTGGGGTGATCTTTCGCTGGAACATGCTTATTTCCAGAGGCGGGGAAATGGCTTTGAGCCGGGATTGAAATATAAATGGTTGAATTATAACGGTTATATCAAAGGGTATTATATCGACGATAAAGGCCCGGTCCCGACCAGTTATGACAGGGGCCTCTATGGACTATTCGGGGAACCTTTACCGACCGAGCAAACATCACGATATCGTATTCATGCTTTTCACCGGCAGCAGTTGAGTGATAAAATCAGGGCGGATGCGGAGGTTTATTCTTTGAGCGATAGGTTATTCCAGATAGAGTTTTTCGAGCGCGAGACCAAAGAGGAGAAAGCTCCGGAGTCTTATGTATATTTACGCCGTTTGGATGATAATAGCGGGCAAACACTACTGGGGCGAAAGCGCTTGAATGAATTCCAGAGCCAGACAGAATATCTTCCGGCTTTGAATTACTACTTGATAAATCAGCCCTTGAAATATGTCCCGGTTTACGGTACATTAAATGCCGAAGTGAGTAAGCTTAACCTGAAATATGATGAAAAGACAGGTCTGGCTTCGGAATCGCTTTCCCGCTTTGATTTGATGGGCGAGCTCTCAAGCCCACAGCAAATTTCATTTATTAAGGTAACGCCATTTGTATCGACACGCCTTACCGGATACGATAAAGGGATTCAGCAGGATAATTATCTTGACCGTTTTATCTCTTCCGGGGGGGTAAGATTATTCTCGCAATTTAATCGTGTCTTTGACACCAAGAATAAATATCTTGGCATTAATAATGTTATGCATACAGTCTCGCTGGAGGCGCGATATAACAATAACTACCAAGTTACCAGGTTGCCTTCTGAATTGATAAATACCGATCAAATTGACCAGTTGACCGAATTTAGTGAATGGTATTTTGAAGTAAGAAACCGTTTTAAGACCAGAAGTTCGCAGGCTCCTCCTGATGATACTAATTATAATGAATTTCTTAATATCGGTCTTGCCATAGAGCGATATCCGGTTTCCAACCGGGATACGATATCGTTTAACAGTTCGAATTATTTGTATCCAATGAGTTGGATAACCCTGGCGCCGGATAAAAATGGCAGTTTTGAGGAACGGCGGACATCGAATCTTGATATGGATGTTCTTTTTACGCCTAATCTGCCATTTTCTTTCTTCGGTAAGACAGAATATAATACCGAGAAACACAAACCGGAGGTTAACACGGCGGGAATAAGCTTCGTGCCTTATACCGGTTGGAATATAGCTATAACCGAGCGATATATCATCGATAGTTCAAATGCTTTGAGTTTGGGCTTGTCGTGTACGCCAGTGGAAAAATGGCAGGTGTCAATTGCTGAACAATATGATTTTAAGCAGGATACATTTACTAACAGAAATTATTCATTACAACGGGATTTGCATGAATTCTTCCTTAATTTTTCAATAACGGTTGATAAGGGCAAGGACGAGACCTTTTTTGCGGTTACGCTTACTCCTAAGGGCGTTTTTAAGAGGTAGTTTCAGTGAAAATTAATATTGGCATAATTGGTTGCGGATACGTCGGCCTGGTAACCGCTGCGTGTTTCGCCGAGCGCGGTTATAAGGTTTTAGGCGTAGACAGTGATGCCGGAAAAATAAAAACACTCCTGTCAGGTCATCTTCCGATTTATGAACCGGGTTTGGCCGAATTGGTTAAGAGGAACCAGTCTCGGAAAAGGCTGGTATTCTCGACGGATATAGGCCAAGCGGTTCGCTTTGCTGATGTAATCTTTATCGCCGTGGGGACGCCTTTGGGTGACAATGGCGGGGCAGACCTTTCTCAGGTAAAAAGAGTCGCCCGTGAAGTAGCCAAGAATCTTAGCTCCAGATACAAGATAATTGCCGAGAAAAGCACCGTTCCGGTTGGGACGGCCGAACAGCTAAAAACGACCATAAGGAAATACGCACCGGCCAGGGCCGAGTTCGACGTTATTTCTAATCCGGAGTTCCTCCAAGAGGGCCGGGCCATAAAAACCACTCTGTATCCTGATCGCATTGTCGTCGGGCTGGAAACCAAGCGGGCCGAAGGCGTCATGCGTAAATTATACGCATCCTTTAAAGCGCCGATATTGATTACCGACCTCGAAAGCGCCGAGTTGATAAAGCACGCGGCAAATTCATTTCTGGCCATGAAGATATCTTATATCAACGCGATTGCCCAGATTTGCGAGAAAAGCGGGGCTGATGTCCGGAAAGTGGCGTATGGTATTGGTCTTGATAAACGTATCGGCCGTGAGTTCCTTCGGGCCGGTATCGGGTACGGCGGTTTTTGCCTGCCCAAGGATGTCAGCGCCTTTGTCCATATCGCCGAGAAATTAGGCTGCAAGTTCGATTTGCTTAAGGCCGTTCAAAGCATTAATCGCGACCAGCGCCAACACTTCATCAGAAAAATAGAAAAAGCCTGCGGTTCGGTTAAACATAAAAAGATAGCTGTTCTGGGGTTATCGTTCAAGCCGGATACCGATGATATCAGGGAGTCTCCGGCGTTTGATATTATCAGGGGCTTAATCCGGAAGGGCGCCATAGTCGCGGCCTACGACCCCAAGGCCATTAATAATATGAAAAAAATCCTGCCAGCGGGTAAGGTTCATTATGTCGGTAATTCCTACCAAGCCGCTAGCGGTGCGGATTGCCTGGCCATTATTACGGAATGGGATGAATTCAAGAATCTGGACCTCAAGCGGATAAAGCGCATAATGAAAACTCCTTTGGTGGTTGATGGCCGTAATATGTTTGACCCCCAAATGATGGAGAAGCAGGGATTTAACTATCTTGGCATTGGATTTAAATAGAAGAGGAGCATTTTAATGAGCAAAGCTGTATATGCCGGTTCATTCGACCCGGTTACCAAGGGGCATCTGGATGTCATAGAGCGCGGCTCGCGGATGTTCGACGAATTGATTGTGGCCGTGGCCGATAATCAGGCAAAGCCTCTGCTCTTCAAAAAGAGTGAACGAGTAAACCTGATTAGGAAATGCATAAGCAAATATCCCAATGTTAAGGTTGACAGTTTTAACGGCCTGCTCATAGATTATGTCAGAATGCAGAAAACCAATATCATACTGCGTGGCATCCGGACCATATCCGATTTTGAGGCCGAGTTTCAGATGGCGCTTACCAACCGGGCCATTGCTCCGGACATCGAAACTATCTTTGTCATGACCTGTGAAAAATATTCATTCATAAGCTCGCGGTTGATGAAGGAGGCCGTTTCCCTGGGCGCTAATGTGGGTATGTTCCTTCCCCGAGAAGTAGAGCAGGCGTTGATAAAGAAACTTAAGCGGCATAAATAATGAAGGAGATACGGGCTTTTATGATAAATAAAGCTAAAATAGTCAAGGCCATAAGATTGTTCTTGGAAGGCATCGGCGAATCGCCTGATAGGGCAGGGCTGAAGGAAACGCCCCAGCGCATCGCGGAGATGTGCGAGGAAATCTATTCGGGCATCGGGGTCAATCCGGCCCGCGTCATAAAAACGTTAATCAGCCAGGAGCATGACGAGATTGTTTTGGTCAAGGATATTCCTTTTTACTCGATATGCGAACACCATTTACTTCCTTTCATCGGCAAAGCGCACGTGGCTTATCTGCCGGCCAGCGGGCGAATAAGCGGCATAAGTAAACTGGCCCGGGTGGTCGATATCATTTCCAAGCAGCCGCAGGTCCAGGAACGCCTGACCGTGACCATCGCCGAAACGATTATGAAGGCGCTTAAACCAAGGGGCGTTATGGTCATTATCGAGGCCGAGCATCTGTGCATGACCATGCGCGGGGTAAGGAAACCAGGTTCGGCTATCACCACTTCGGTTGTCCGCGGGGTATTCCGCAAGAATCCTTCAACCCGGGCTGAGGCAATGGCTTTGATTTATAACCATAGCCGAAGGTAAAATAATAAAGAATACCGGGGTTTAATCCGATAAAGATTGATTAATGTTGAGCTATTCTTATTGGCGAAACTGTTATTTTTTCTTGACATTTATAAGTTAATCCCATATACAGGTTACAATTAAGAAAGGAGTTGTTTATGACTAAACAGGAAATACAGGACAAAATGACAGAGATAGTTTGCAAGCAATTAGGAGTCGCCCGCGAAAAGGTTCTTCCGGAAACCTCATTTGTCAATGACCTCGGGGCGGATTCGCTTGATACCGTGGAATTGGTTATGGAGATGGAAGAGTCTTTTGGTATGTCGATTCCGGACGATGAAGCAGAAAAGATACAGACCGTCGGCGACGCTATTAATTACGTGGAAAAAGCTTTGGCTGCCGCGAAAAAATAGCTCATATCTGGTAGTTTCCCCCTGATTTTGTATCGGGGGGGTGATTTTATACTATGGAAAGAAAAAGAGTCGTTATTACCGGGTTAGGCAGTGTTTGTTCCCTGGGCAAGAACCCGGAGGAACTTTGGGCCAACCTTTTAGCCGGCAAAAGCGGTGTCTCTAAAATAGAGAACTTTGATGTTACAAAATACGAAATAAACATTGCCGGTGAGGTTAAAGGTTTCAGCACAGACTCATACATCGAGCCGCAAGCCGCTAAGAGGCTGGACCGCTACGCCCAGTTCTCGGTGGTCTGCGCCATCCAGGCGGTCAGAGATTCCGGACTGGACTTAGCCAAGGAAAATCTTCACCGCATCGGCGCCATCATCGGCTCCGGTATCGGCGGTTTCAGCGAGTTTGAAGAACAGCATTCCCGGCTCCTAAATAAAGGGCCGGACCGGGTCTCTCCGTTCACCATACCGAAACTGATGATGAACGCCGCGCCCGGACAGATCGCCATACATTATAAGCTTAAAGGCCCCAACTTCGGTGTGGCCTCAGCCTGCGCATCGGCCAACCACGCTATGGGCATGGCTCTGCGGACTATTCAGCATGGCGAAGCCGATATCATTGTGACCGGCGGCGCTGAGGCGGCCATTACGCCGCTGGGCATATCCGGATTCACTTCGCTAAAGGCGCTTTCAAAACGTATTAACGAACCCGAAAAAGCCAGCCGCCCGTTTGACAAGAACCGCGACGGTTTCGTCATGGGCGAAGGCAGCGGTATAGTTATTATGGAAGAACTGTCCCATGCCATTGCGCGCGGGGCTAAGATATATTGCGAAGTGCTCGGATTCGGCATGAATGACGACGGCTATCATATCACCGCACCCGACCCGAACGGTGAAGGCATGGCTATGACTATGAGACTGGCTTTGGCTGACGCCAATCTTAAACCGGAAGATGTTTCATACATTAATGCCCACGGCACATCCACGCTTTATAACGATATGACCGAGACCAAGGCCATAAACAAACTGTTTGGTGAACATGCCAAAAAGCTGGCTGTTTCATCGACCAAATCCATGGTTGGGCACCTGCTGGGCGCGTCGGGCGGGGTGGAGATGATTGCGGCTGTCTTGTCAGTCCGGGATGATATTGTTCATCCGACCATAAATTACGAGACTCCGGACCCGGAGTGTAATCTGGATTATGTGCCCAACAAGTCGCGCAAGATGACGGTCGAAAATGTAATCTCCAATTCGTTCGGATTCGGCGGCCATAACGCGACCATCGCCGTTGGTAAATACCATACTTAGGCTGTTAGAACGTAGTGAGTTACAGCCTAGTATAGTTGGCAGTAATTCTGGCAACCACGCTTTGCGTGCGCCATCAAACTGCCAGACTACAAATAGCAAATTACATATTGCGAATTTCATATTAGCATATTACATTGAAAGGATTATATGTTTACAACCGATTATAACATGACCGATGAACAGAAGGAACTGCGCAAACTGGCCAAGGAAATAGCCGACGAGAAGATTCGTCCGGTGGCCGCCAAATACGACGAAGCCAACGAGTTCCCCTGGGAGATAGCCAAAATCCTGGGCGATGCCGGCCTTTTCGGCGTCTTTATCGACGAGAAATACGGCGGTATCGCCACCACCAGCGGTGTGCTCGACCTGTGCATCGTTACCGAAGAGCTCAGCCGGGCCTGCGGCGGCATCTCGCTCTGCCTGGCCGCCACGGCTCTGGGCACCTTTCCGATAATCCTTTACGGCAACGAGGCCCAGAAGAAGAAATACCTGCCGCAAATAGCCTCGGGCAAGCGGCTGGCCGCGTTCGGACTGACCGAAGCCAACGCCGGCAGTGACGCCAGCGGCATCCAGACCACGGCCACCAAGGATGGAGATTATTACATTATCAACGGCACCAAGCAGTGGATTACCAACGCCGGCGAGGCCGAGATATATTCGGTCGTGACTATGAGCGACAAATCACGCGGCGCGCGCGGCGCCACGGCTTTCATCATTGAAAAGGATACGCCCGGTTTCAGCTTCGGCAAGAAGGAAAACAAGATGGGCATCCGCGCCTCGGCCACACGTGAGCTGGTATTCGAGAACTGCCGCGTCCATAAGGACCAGATTCTGGGCAAAGAAGGGCTGGGTTTCTTCGTGGCTATGAAGACCTTTGACGCATCGCGTCCCGGCGTCGCCTCGCAGGCGTTGGGCATCGCCCAGGGCGCCCTGGACCTGGCTGTAAACTACGCCCGGACCCGGAGGCAGTTCGGCAAATCCATCGCTTCGTTCCAGGGTCTGCAGTTCATGCTGGCCGATATGGCTACCCAGGTGGCCGCGGCTAGGTACCTGACCTACGAAGCCGCCCGGGCCGCCGACAACAAACACCCCAACGTCGGCGCCATCTCGGCTATGGCCAAGCTCTACGCCTCGGATACGGCTATGAAGGTCACTACCGACGCGGTCCAGATATTCGGCGGATACGGCTATATGAAAGAGTACCCGATTGAAAAGATGATGCGCGACGCCAAGATTACCCAGATTTACGAAGGCACCAACCAGATACAGCGCGAGGTCATCGCTCTGGAACTAATCAAGGAAGCGGCCAAGACTGCCAAGTAGGATTCCAAATTGCAGATTACAGATTCCAAATTGTGTAATTTGGAATATGGAATTTGAAATTAAAAGTTATGCCCGAACTACCCGAAGTCGAAACCGTCGCGTCCGGGCTGGCCAAGCATATCGTTGGGCTCAAAATAACCGATGTCCGGGTCAACCTGCCCAAGCTTATCAACCTTAAACCGGCGCTATTCCGGAAGTCTCTTTTAGGCCGTCGGATAACCGCCGTCCGGCGCCGGGCCAAGGTCATCATCATTGAATTATCACGTAGTAAGCGGATTGAGCGGATTAAACGGAATAATTTAAATCAGATAAATCGGCTTGATCAGCTTACTGAATACTTAGTCATCCACCTCAAGATGTCCGGGCAATTGATGTATCTGCGTCCGGCTGATTCGGTCCAGAAACATACCCATATAATAATTACATTAAGCAATGGCCGGCATCTGCGTTTCCGCGACCAGCGCCAGTTCGGCTACGTCCGGTTCTACGACCGGGCCGGGTTCGAATCATTCCTGGCCGAACACAGCTTCGGGCCCGAGCCGTTGGACGGTTTCAGCCTGTCCGACTTCAGGGAATTGCTCAAATCACGGCCGCACAGCAAAATAAAGCCCTTGTTGCTGGACCAGACCTTCATCGCCGGCATCGGCAACCTCTACGCCGACGAGATACTCTTCTACGCCCGGGTGCATCCCTTAAAGCCGGCCGGCCGGCTCAAGCCCGTTGAAGTCAAGGATATGTATGTTGGTATGCAGAAGATACTCCGTAAGGCCATCAAGGAGCGGGGCAGTTCGGTGGAGCTCTATGTCGACGCCGACGGCCGGCCCGGCAACTATGTCAGGTATATAAAGGCCTACGACCGCGAAGGCAAGCCCTGCCTCAAATGCGGCCGTAAAATAATCCGCATTAAGATAGGCTCACGCAGCGCCTATTTTTGCCCAAAGTGCCAGCCTCGTTAGAGGCGTATGATTTAGCCATAGGCGAAATATTTATGATTGTTTAGTGTTTGATTGCACAATTAGTATATAAAAAGATACGGCCACCTTTGGTGACCTGCCTCTAACGGGGCCAGAAGGGATAAGCGATGATAAGAATATTAAATTCAATGTTTGTATTGTTATTTATCCTGATATGTCTCCAGCCGGCGAACAGCGAAGACAAGAAGCCGGAAATCCCGATACTGGCCAAGATGGTCGGTTTCATAGACCCGCCTTGCCAGCCGCGGGATTGCTGTGTCCGCGGGAATTACTGCTACGTGGCCGGCGGTTTGGGCGGTATCGTCGTCCTGGATGTAAGCGACCCGGTCAAGCCCAAACAGGTGGCCCAGCAGGCGGTTGACGGGTTTGTCTGGAAGATAAAGATATACGGCCGGTTCGCCTTCGTGGCGGCGCACGACGGCGGGTTCCTGGTCTACGAAATGCCCGCGCCGACGGCTTTCATCCAGCGGGGCAAACTGGATACACCCGGAAGGGTGTTTGACTTTGCGCTTCAGGGTAATATTGCCTTCCTGGCTGACGGCGATAACGGGCTGGTGATTATCGACGTGTCGAATCCGGATGCGCCGGTCCAACTGGCCCAGCGCCCCTGCGCTGATAAGGCATACGATATCGCGCTGAACGGCAAATACGCCTACCTGGCCTGCGGGTCGGACGGCCTGCATATCTATGATATCAACAATCCGTCCGAGCCGAAACTCATCACCAAGTATAAAAGCGACCGGGCCGCGCTTGACGTGTCGGCATCCGGTAATTACGTATTCCTGAGCGACCCTTCCGCCGGACTGCTGGCAATTGATGTCACCGACCCGCTCAAACCCAAAGAAACCAGCCGGATAACTATGGATATGCTCATCAATCCCTGGGTGGACGGCGAGATCCGGGGTAATTACCTTTTCGGCGCCTGTCTCTACGGCGGACTGGAGATAGTTGATATCTCCGAGCCGGCCAAGCTTAAATTGGCCGGGCGCTCAAATACCACTGGTCCGGTGGGCAGCGACTATGCCCGGTCTTTCGGCGTTGAGTTGCACGGCAATTATGCCTATATGTCCACCTACTATGCGCCGCGCAAATACCGCGGACTGCAGGTCCTGGAGCTGGATAAACAACTGTGCCAAGTGACTGTCGTTCAGGAGCCGGAACTGCCATTTACGCCCCGGTCACAGGCCGGCGGTGCCGGGTCGGATGCGCAGAATATCCTGAAAGCCGGCCTGATACCCGATGTGATTATAAACCAGGCCATTTCCGCCGCCGGCGCCAGCCGGGCGAACCTGTCTATGAGCGTGGAAAAACAGTTCAGGGGCGCCAAGTATCGCCTGCCGGATATCGAGCGGACCTTCAATAATCCGTTCGGGATGGAAAAATACGCTCGTGATATGTGCCTCGGTTATGACGGTTGCGGCAATTCGCTGGGGATGACGCTCCTGACTGCATTCCACCAGCAAGGTATGTGGTATAAAAAATTCTCCCAACCTGATTTCTCATCAGCCGCCAAATTATCACTGGAGAATAAATTCCAGCGGCTCTACGAACTTGATAACAAGAAACTGCCTGAAGATGCCGGACTCCGGATTAAGGAACAACTGGCTGGCCTGCCCGATGAGGTCAAACAGGGCATCGGGATTTTGCTGGATGCCACGGCTCAGGCCGCCCGGCTCCGCCGTGAGGCGTTTGCCAAGCTTACTCCGGCTGATTGGCAGGTTCTTAATAAAGTCAAAGACGATTTATGGTCAAGACAGCCGGTTTACACCGACCTGCTTCTGGACAAGGTAGATTTCCCCAAGCTTCTTGAAGCTGCCGTGAGCGTCGCATCCGGCGTTGACTCGGCCCGGCCGTTGCTGGTGGCCGGTGTCGCTAAAATGAACGGACAGGCGCTGGAGTTCGAACTGGATACGCCGTCCGGGCTGGTGGCCATCGGCGGGATGACCGGCAACGCGTACCTCAAAGAGGCCGTGTTGATTATAGACCTGGGCGGCAACGATGTCTATGCTTCCGGCGCGGGCAGTTCGGCCCGGGTGGCATCGGGCATCTCGCTGGTGATGGACCTATCCGGCGACGATTTATATATCAGCCGCGAAAAGTACGCCCAGGGCGCCGGTGTCTTCGGCGTCGGCATGCTGGTCGACTGCGCCGGCGACGACCGCTATAACGACGAGAAGTCGCGGGTGTCTTTCGTCCAGGGCTCGGCGCTGGCCGGCATAGGTTTGCTTTGGGACGACGGCGGCAACGACTCGTTCTATGCCGACTCCAACAGCCAGGGCGCGGCCCATATCGGCGTCGGTATGCTGGTCAAGAACGGCGGCAGCGATTATTACTACGCGCTGGACTCGAGTCAGGGTTTCGGCAGCAGCCTGGGGTTGGGCATATTGCTGGACAAGTCCGGCAATGACCGCTATGTCGGCGGCGACCTTTACCCGGACGATATCCGGGGCAAGATGGATTACTCCAACTTCTGCCAGGGCGCCGGGCATGGCAACCGCACTGCCGTGCACCGCAGTAAGGAAATCGGCATCGGCATGGCCGGTGGCATCGGCGTGCTGATGGACTTCGCCGGCAACGATTCATACAGCGCCGGCGGCTTTGCCCAGGGCACGGCTTACTGGGACGCGCTGGGACTGCTCATAGACGTGTCCGGCGACGACAGCTACCGGGCCACCGAATACGCCCAGGGCGGGTGCGTTCACGTGGCCGCGGCCGGCCAGTTCGATTTCGCCGGCAATGATGCCTACCGCAATACGGCTTCCCTTACCCTGGGCACCGGCAAGGATTATTCCATCGGCGTCCATATCGATACCAGCGGCGATGATTCTTACGACGCCCTGGAAGATTCCATGGGTATGATAATGGGCGGTGGGGTCGGGCTGTTCATCGACGGTGCCGGTAATGATACCTATAATATGTATAGCCATTATCCCGGCCGCGGCGACATTAATGCCTACGGCGGTGCGGAAGAGAATAGTAAATGCGCCGTCGGCATATTCCTTGACCTGGCCGGGGATGATACCTATAAGACGAATAAACCGGCGCCCGGCCTGGCGGTCGGTGACGGCAATACCTGGTCGCTGGGAAAAATGGCTGTTGCTGTTGACAAGTAGGAATTGATTTTATACAAGTTGTATTATTGATTGATGAATTGATGAAAGGAGAGAATGCAGATGAGAATTACGAAACAGTTTGCGATAATGTCGATTAACAAGCCCGGGGTCCTGGCCAATATCGCCAAGTCGCTGGCCGAGAAAAAGGTCAATATCATCGCCATGATTATTTCCGATGCGGTGGAGCTGGGCGTGCTCCGGATAGTGGTGGACAAGGTCGACGTTGCCCGCCCGGTCCTGACCCGGTTATTCTCCGATGTTACCGAGACCGATGTGCTGCTGGTCGATATGCCCAACCGGCCGGGGACGCTGGCCGACGTGGCCGAAAAACTCGGACAGGCGCACATTAACATCAATTACGCCTACGCCACCACCGGCGCTATGGGCGGTCAGACCACGGTAATACTTAAGGTCCAGTATCCGGAAAAGGCTATTGAGGTCCTCAAGGAGATTACCCGCAAGACCGAAGGCCGTCCGCTGGTCCGCCAGGGGTATTCCAAGCGCTAAGCCGGCGGGCATTCGTTAGGACGCAGATAAGCGCAGAGGCTTCGCCTCCGCAGATTGATATTATTATAAGGAATCCAGGAGAACAGGAATTATATTTAGTTGATAACAGCCTAACTATAATCCTGGGTTCCTGGTCTCATTATAAATCTTATCAGATTATGGGAACATCACATCTTGCCGATAAAACATTATGCTTCGATATAGAAAATACCTGATTATCATCATTGCGCTTTTAGTGCTCCTGCCTCTGGTGCGGATGGGATATAGATACAAGCGTTCTGCCTTGAGTAAGACCAGCCTGCCGGAATCCGGGCGGAGACAGGTCAGCGATGGCATTGCTCAGGTCGGTGATTCAGCCCGGGCGCGGCTGCGTCCGCACTTTGATAAGGCCCGAGTCCCTTACGCTCCGGGCAGGGTAAGCTTTCTGGCATTCAAGCAGGAAAAGACACTTGAGCTCTGGGCCGAAAAAGGCTTGCCCGAACGCCCCGATGTGACATCAGGACGGGCGGGACCGCGCTGGATTTATATCCGGACCTATCCTGTCTTGGCCGCCAGTGGCAAAGCCGGGCCGAAACTACGCGAGGGCGACCGGCAGGTACCCGAAGGCATCTACCGGGTGCTTGGGTTAAACCCCAACAGCGCTTACCACCTTTCCATCAAGATAAACTATCCCAATAACTTCGACCAGCAGAAGGCCGCTCAGGATAGGCGCACTGATTTAGGCGGTGATATTTTTGTGCATGGTAAAAACGTATCCATCGGATGCCTGGCTATGGGTGACGAGGCCATAGAGGAGTTATTTACCTTGCTCAACGATGTCGGTGTTAACCAGGTCAGGGTCATCATCGCGCCAAACGATATGCGCAAGATGCCGGCCAGCCTGGACCTGAATATCCCCTGGCTCCCGGAACTCTACGGCATCCTCAGCCAGGAGCTGAAGGATTATCGCTGAATAATAAAGTAATGAAAATAGCAGTCCTAATACCAGTATTGATTTACTTCGTTTTGCCGTTAGTCGGATTTTTAATCTATTTAAAAATATACAAGCGGATGCTGAGGGATAAGATACCGAAGCCACCAGTCATATCTTTATTCATTCTGTTCATACATTACGGAGGATATTTGCAAGTAATTCTGACATCCTTATTTTTGCGCTGGTCTGGTATGGCATCATTAGGGGCTTTTTATTTGCTCCTTTTATCTCCCATCGTTACCGGTATTATGACTATTAACCTTTATTTAAAGCGGGACCTTTCAAGATTCCATAAGGTAATCTATTTTACAAGCTTAGGATATCTGATTTTAATAAGTATAACTTTTGTTACTGTGGTTGTTATGACACTGCTAAAGCGGATTTAAAGTAATACTAACGTTCGCCACAACCGCCTAAATCCTCAATATAACTTCATGCCAGAGGCAGATCCCTGCCCGCTAATTGGCAGGCGCGGCGCCTTTGGCGCGACACTTCCCGCCGTCAAATTGTCGGACGTCAGACATTTGGTGCTATAGCGCTATTTTGGAGGGGGTAATTGTCGGACGTCCGACATTTACCCTTATTTTAAGCTGATAGTGTATGGATAGATAGGTGAATCCCATATCCATTAGGGGTGAAGGTCATATCCATTAGAGGGGTAGGCTATATCCATTAGGGGTGAAGGCTATATCCGTTAGGGGTGAAGGCTATATCCGTTAGGGGTGAAGGTCATATCCATTAGAGGGGTAGGCTATATCCGTTAGGGGTGAAGGCTATATCCGTTAGGGGTGAAGGCTATATCCATTAGAGGGGTAGGCTATATCCGTTAGGGGTGAAGGTCATATCCATTAGAGGGGTAGGCTATATCCATTGGGGGTGAAGGCTATATCCATTAGGGGAGGAGGCTATATCCATTAGGGGTGAAGGCTATATCCGTTAGGGGTGAAGGCTATATCCATTAGGGGAGGAGGCTATATCCATTAGGGGAGGAGGCTATATCCATTAGAGGTGGGGGCTATCTATATGCTATATACCCTCCACCTCCCCCTGGCTACCCGTTTACCCTAATATCTTAAGGATACGCTGGAGTTCATCCTCGCTGGAATAGCTTATGAAAATAGAGCCGAAGATTAATTTATCGCCCATTTTGCCGGAAGTGATGCGCACATCAGATTTGTTGCACAGTTTTTGCCTGATTCGTTCCGCATACTCGCGAAGGGTTGAGTCATTGCCGCAATGGAATTCCTTATATTGCGGTTGCCGGCTGAAGGTGCCGCCCATGCCGACGCCTCTGGGGTGGATCAACGAATCAACGATGATTCTCAGGTTTCTGACCGAGAGGTCCTCGTTCTTGACTCTCTGCCATATTTTCAGGCGCCGTTCGGGGTCGGGAATGGCCAAAAGCGCCATGGCGTGTCCGACCCGGATTGTCTGACGTCCGACATCATCCTGTATCTCCTTTGGCAAGGATAATAGCCGGATTAAATCGGTGACCGTGGTCCGGCCGACGCCGACCCGCTCGGCTACCTCTTGATGAGTCAGGTTAAATGTATCGGCCAACTGCTTGTAGCCCTTGGCCCGCTCGATGGGGTTGAGGTCTTTGCGGTGGGTATTTTCGATGATGGCCCATTCCAGCATCTGGCGGTCGTCGGCCTCCTTGACCACGGCCGGGATGGTGTCCATCTTGAGCGCCTGGCAGGACCGGAATCGCCGCTCGCCCATAATGATTTCGCAACAATCAGGGTTTTTAGGGTCTCGTCTGACGATGATGGGCTCCAGCACGCCGGCCGTCTTGATGGAGTCCATCAGCTCCTGCAGTCCGGCCTGGTCAAATGTCTTGCGCGGCTGGAACCGGTTCGGGATGATGGTCGACAGCTTTATCTCCTGGACCTGCTTATTTTCTGACTTTTTATCCATATAATTTTAGCCACAGAGGCACAAAGGGACACAAAGCTTTAATTGTAATAGTTAATATCTGATTTTTTGAGGGCGATCTTTATACGCTAGAGGACAAGAACATTTTTTCGTGTCATCTTCATCCATATAAACTGGGAATCCCTTTCCATTTTTTCGCACTAAATACATATTTTTGGTGAGATTTAATTCGCTTTTAATGTAAAATCTAGCAAATTCCTCGATTACATAGGTGCTCATTTTAATTCTAAGGTTATCATCTGGGTTATCAAGTTGTATTGTAGTCAGCCCAGGTTTACGTTTTACAATATGGGCAATTACATTACGACAGTCATCAAGAAAATAATTACCAAGTTTTTTATTATTTAATGGTAATTTTGATATCTCATCAGTGGATAATCTTATCCCATTCCTATTTTTCCTATAAGTTTTATTTATCCATCCAACGGCGTCTTTCTTCCCTATTTCCAATACTTGCCAATAAAATAAGAAGGATAAAAACTGATTATTAGAACTAGAAGCTTCTCTAAAAAGTATAAGGGCATTTCTTTGCTCATTAGTTTCAATTTTTGGGATTTTGGATATGTTATATCCTTGTATATTTCCCCCAAAAGGTACTTCGGGGAAACTAAAGCACCTGCACTTTGCTTTTTTTAGTGTGCAATTACCATAAACTCCAAATCCACCTATGTTTTCTAATTTTGTTCTTGACCCATTTTCCCAACTTAGGGCACTTAAGAATTCTGATGCGGTTATATATGCTTTATCCTGAAGTTTTTTATTATTGCCCCCAGATATTATTGTTAAAAGAACATCTTGCCATTTTCTTGTATTATTTTGGATTAATTTATATCGAATTCCTTTGTATTCAAAGTAATATACATTTCTGCAAAGTCGAGAAGTGTTATCAAAACCGATATGCATTAAATAAGACATATTTTAATATCAAGATAAAATACTTGATTTATTTCTTTTGTCAATTCGTGTTCTTCGGGAATACTCGGGATAAATAATTTGTGTCTCTTCTTTGAGTTAATTTGCGTTCATTCGTGACTAAACACCAGCGCCGCGGCGCCGATCAAGCCGGCGTCGCCGCCCAGCTTGGCACGGACGATGCGGGGGCATTTGGACTTCGAGGGCATGGTCCGGCCCCGGACGTTCAGCCGGATTTGGTTCATCAGTATATCGCCGGCCTCGGACATCTTGCCTCCGATGATTACTAACTCAGGGTCGAGCACGTTAATGAGCCCGGCAATGGCCACGCCCAGATACCAGCCGGTCTCCTTGACCACTTCGAGTTCGAGTTTGCGCCCGCGCCTAGCCAAATCGAATATCTTTTTGGCCGTGATTTTATTTGATTTCCTCCTGTCCTTACAGGAGGCTTTGCTCTCTCCTGTCTCGTGCATCCTGTCTCTCATCCGCCTGACCACTCCGGTAGCCGATGCCACGGTTTCCAAACAGCCGTAATTGCCGCAACCGCACCTGACCTTGTGCCAGGGCGGTATTGGGACGGGCACGTGCCCGACCTCACCGGCGTAACAGAAACTGCCTCGGTATATTTTACCGTCGATGATGATGCCTCCGCCGACTCCGGTACCAAGAGTCAGGAGTATCAGGTTCTTAACGCCCCGGCCAGCTCCGCAGTATTGTTCGCCCAGGGCGGCTACGTTGGCGTCGTTCTCGATATGGACCGGCAGTCCTAATCCTGATAGTGCCTTCTTTATGGGCAGTCTGGCCCAGCCGGGTATGTTCGGGGTAGGGGCCAGGGGCATGCCTTTGTTCGGGTCTATCTGCCCGGGCATACAGGCTCCGATGCCGAGAATAGCCCGATTCCTTATGGTATCTTTGGCCAGCCTGACCACGCGCCGGAGCAGGGCCGGGCCGCCTTGGCTGGCCTGGGCCGGAATGGTTTTCCGGAGAAGGATTCGGCCTAGTTCGTTCACCAGCCCGACCGAGATGTTGGTGCCGCCGATGTTTATGCCCAGTGCGATACGCATAATTATTTCAAATTGCAGATTACAGATTAATATGGAATTTGTAATATAAAATATGAAATTATATTATTTATGCATAAAGTAAAGATTTAGTAGACATAAAGTAATCAGAATGTAAAATACCGATAATTATGAGGCTGCATCGTTATTTTATCGGCCTGCTTGTTGCGGTGTGGGTGGTCTTGGCCGCATCCTGCGGAGAGGATACCAAGTCCAAGAACGCTCAATCCCAAAAACCGCTGTTGCTGGGGGCTTATTATAACCCCTGGTTCGGTGCTGATACCAAGCAGTGGTCGGGGAGCCTCAGGAAGAAACTGACCATCCAGCAGACGCCGACCCTGGGCGAGTATAACTGCCGCGATATTGCCGTCATCAAGAAGCATTTGGAATGGGCCGACCAGGCTGGCATCGACTTCTTCGCCATGAACTGGTACGGACCCAATACCTGGACCGATGGGACCGTCAAGGATAACTGGGCGCCGTACCTGGTAAAGACCAATAGCCAGTTTAAGTTCTGCATCGCTTACCAGACCCTTTTCATACTGGACAGTGTGGGCGGGGCCATCCCGATGACACGCGAGGCGTCCAAGCTGATGCTGGACCAGTTCACCTACCTGGCTGCGGAGTATTTCAACCATCCCAACTACCTCAAGATAAACGGCCGGCCGGTGGTGTTCGTCAAGCAGAGCCGGCTGTTGATGGGCGACTACGAAAAGGCGCTGGCCCGGGTCAAGACCATCATCAAGCACCAGAAGGATTTTGATATCTTCCTGGTGGGCGACGAGGTCTGGTGGAAGGGCATCACGACACAGCGTGTGAAATCTTTCGACGCCATAACGGCTTCGAGCATGCCGGGCTCGCTGCAATACGACGGCATGCCGCTCCTGAACGGGTATTTTACCGACCTTGAGAAGCAGTTTGAATTATACAAAGCCGAGGCGGCTAAGGGCAACGTCCGATTTATCCCGTCCGCGATGCCCGGCTACAACGACCGGGGTATCCAGATAGATGTGTCGCACGCGATACTGGCCCGCGAGGCGACCATGGACAAGGAGAACGAAGGCACCACTTACCGGCTCTATTTAAGGCTGGCCAGGAAATACCTCGACCCGGCGCTGAATATGATGATGATAACCTCGTTCAACGAATGGGCCGAGGACACCCAGATAGAGCCGTGCGCCAGCAGTTTCCTGACCCCGTCCAAACATCCGGTCGAGCTGACCGGCGGCCATAATTATCACGGATATAACGATATTTATTTGAAGATAACAAAAGAGGAGAAGGAAGCGAAATAGCATTGCAAATTCCAGATTGCATATTGCAAATTAATCTGAAATTTGAGATTTGAAATCTGTAATTCCTGAAAGGAAACTATATGAATCAGAACAGTGACATGGAATCAATCAAGAAGTTGCGCGACGCCTATGACAAGATGCGTACGGAAATCGCGAAGGCCATCATCGGGCAGGAGAAGGTGCTGGAGGAATTGCTCACCTGCGTTTTCTCCAAAGGCCATTGCCTGATTATCGGCGTGCCCGGGCTGGCCAAGACGCTGATGGTCCGGACCCTGGCCCAGGCGCTGTCGCTCTCCTTCAACCGCATCCAGTTCACACCGGACCTGATGCCGTCCGATATCACCGGCACCGATGTCATTCAGGACGACCGGGCAACAGGCCAGCGCTGTCTGCAGTTCATCAAGGGGCCGGTCTTCGCCAACGTCATCCTGGCCGACGAAATCAACCGCACGCCGCCCAAGACCCAGGCGGCATTACTCGAGGCCATGCAGGAATTGCAGGTCACGGCCGGCGGGCGCAAGTACGTGCTGGACCAGCCGTTCTTCGTGCTGGCCACCCAAAACCCCATCGAGCAGGAGGGCACTTATCCGCTGCCCGAAGCCCAGCTGGACCGTTTTATGTTTAACATCGTCATCGAATATCCAAAGGAGAGCGAGGAGCTGGAGATAATGAAGCTGAACGCCTCGGCCTTCGACGTCAAGCTCAATAAGGTGCTCAGCGCCCAGGAAATAATCAGCCTGCAGGAGATAGTCCAGCGCGTGCCGGTGGCCGAGTACGTGATGCAATACGCCATGAACCTGGTGCGCCAGACCCGGGTGCACGCCCAGGAGCCGGTGCCGGAGTTCATCAGGCAGTGGGTGGCCTGGGGCGCCGGTCCGCGCGCCTCGCAGTACCTCATCACCACCGCCCGGGCCAGGGCCGTGCTCCAGGGCAGGTATTACGCCACCACCGAGGATATCAAGGCCGTGGCTTACCCGGTCCTGCGCCACCGCATCATCCGTAACTTTACCGCCGAGGCCGAAGGCATCACCACCGATAAGATTATTGCCAAACTTATAGAAATCACGCCGGCCACCGAGGACGAATTAAGCAAGAATGGAAAATTACCGAAAGTACTTGGATCCTAAGGTCCTGAATAAAATCAGCGGCTTGTCGCTTAAGGCGCGCCTGGTGGTCGAAGGGTATCTCAGCGGGTTGCATAAGAGCCCTTACCACGGCGTCAGCATCGAGTTCCGCTCGCACCGCGAATATGTCCCGGGCGACGACCTGCGCCACCTGGACTGGAAGGTCTTCGGCCGCTCGGACCGGCTTTACGTCAAGCAATACGAACAGGAAACCAACCTCTTCGCCTACATCCTGCTGGACATCTCCGAATCGATGTCGTATGCCTCCGGCCTGATAAGCAAGCTGGAATACGCCAAGTACCTGGCCGCGGCGCTGTCATACCTGATGATACAACAGCAGGACGGAGTCGGCCTGGTGCTCTTTGACCAGAAGGTGGCCAAGTCGATACCGTCCCGGAGCAGTCCGGCGCACCTGAACCTGATTCTTAAGGAACTGGATGAAGCTAAAGCAGTGCGGCGGACGGACTTCAAGGCGCTTTCGACGGATATGACCGAGCGGCTGGAGAAGAAGGGGCTGATAATAGTCATTTCCGACCTGTTCGATAATCCCGATAACCTTATCAAAGGGCTCCAGAAAATCCGGCACAAGGGGCAGGAGATAATCGTATTCAACATACTCGATGACTACGAGATAGATTTCCCGTTCACCAAGATGACCCGCTTCGACGGGCTGGAGGGCTATCCGCAGCTGACCACCGACCCGCGGGCGTTGCGGGCGGAATACCTCAAGGTCATGGATGATTTTACGACCAAAATCAGGCATACCTGCCAGCAGGAGCGGATAGATTACGTCAGGATAGCCACGAACCAGACGCTCGACGTGGCCCTGAGTATTTATTTGGCCAAAAGGGCGCAGATGTAGAATGATTACAAATTGCATATTTCAAATTACAGATTAAATTTAAAATGATGATAAAGCGGTTTGAGGATTTGCCGGTCTGGCAGGCGGGCAGGGAATTAGTTAAATATGTTTATTCTTTGACTAAACAGACACTATTCAAGAATGATTTTGGATTGAAAGAACAAGTACAGAGGTCTGCTGTTTCCGTTCCAAGTAATATTGCCGAAGGGTTTGAGCGGGGGACTAAACAGGAATTCATCCAGTTTTTATATGTTGCCAGAGGGTCAGCCGGTGAGCTAAGGTCGCAGTTGTATAATGCTTACGATACAGGATATATTTCGCAGGACAAGCTGAAAGATGGAGTTAACAAATGTGTTGATATATCAAAACAAATAGCAAGTTTTATAAAATATCTCAAAGACTCTGACTACAAAGGTGATAAGTTTAAGAAATGATGATAATTTTAAATCTGTAATTAATTTGTAATTTGTAATCTGAAATTTGTAATTAATAAGGTATGGACTTCATCAATCCTTCATTACTCTGGCTGGCAGTGGCCGGCGCGGTGCCGGTAATCATCCACCTGCTTAACAAACAGCGCTACCAGAAGGTGCGCTGGGCGGCCATGGAGTTCCTGCTGTCCGCCATAAAGAAGACCCGCAAGCGCATCCAGCTGGAGAACCTGCTGCTGCTCCTTCTGCGGGTGCTGGTGGTCATCGGACTGGTGCTGGCGCTCAGCCGCCCCTTTCTGACCGGCAAGCTGGCCGGCAGCCTGGCCCAGTCGGACACGCACGCCATCATCTGCATCGATAATTCATACAGTATGGGTTACCGGTCCGGAACCCGGAGCAACTTCGACCAGGCCAAGGAGGCGGCCAACAAGATTATCGATGCACTCAAACCCGACCGGGGCGATAAGCTGTCGCTGGTGACTATCTCGGACCGGCCGGAAGTGGCGGTGCCCGAGGCGTCTGTCAGCCTGGCCCAGGCCCGCAAGAAGCTGACCGACCTGTCGCTGTCCGATTACGGCACCGATATTTCCAAATCCATCCCGCTGGTCCAGGATATCATCGCCAAGTCTACCTGCTCGCGCAAAACGGTTTACCTGATTACCGACAACCAGCGCGGCGGATGGGAAGGGCTGAGCGGCGCCCGGACCGCGGATTTGTTTAAGCAGATAACCAAGTCGGCCGAATTGCGCGTCATAGAGACCGGCGAACAGAACCAGCCCAACCGATTGGTCAGCAAGGTTTATCCGTCGGCGCTGACGCCGGCCGGCGAAGGCGGTATTATTACGGCCAATATGCCCGTGAGTTTCATAGTCGAGGTGGTTAATAATTCGCAGAGCGCCGTATCCCAGCTCCGGGTAAATTTCCTGGTCAACGGGCTGAAGCAATCCAGCGCCGCAATAAACATCGAGGCGTATAAATCGGCTCAGACCGGTTTTAATTATACTTTCAGCGCGGCCGGACCGAACTGGGTCAGGGCCGAGATCGAGTCTGATAACCTGCCGGTGGACGACAGCGCCATCTACGCCTGCGAGGTCAAGGAGTTCATCCGGGTGTTGCTGGTGGACGGCGAACCGGCCATCGAGCCGTTTGAAGACGAGGTCGGCTACTTGCGTTCCGCCTATTATCCGTCCCGGCGCTCCGATGACGACCGGCCCGTTCTGGATTACAACCGCATCACGCCGTACCTGGTTGAGGTCATAAGCGGTTCGGTGTTCATCACCTCGGAGCAGGTGGCTTTTGATAAGTACGATTTAGTGGTGCTGGCCAACCAGGAGTTCCTGCCCCAGGACAAGATAAAGGCGCTGGAACAGTGGGTCGGTTCCGGCGGCGGGTTGATGGTTTTCCTGGGCGATAAGATAGACCGGGCCAGCTACAACGAGCAGGTCTACAAGAACGGGGCCGGGCTTCTGCCGGCCCAGTTGGGCGAGATAAAAGGCGACAAATCGCGGCAGCAGGCCGTCCGGATGGATAACATAGATTTCAATAATCCGGCCCTGGTATTTTTCAGCAACATCCGCGACCGGCTCAAGTCGATGCTTATCTACGAATATTACGCCACCGTCGGCACGGACAGCGGCTCGTCGGCCTCGGCCCGGATTCTGGCCCGGCTGAACGACCCGGACACCACGCCGCTGATACTGGAGAAATCGTTCGGCCAGGGCCGGGTGATTATGCTGACCACCTCGGCGGACGGCGAATGGAACGTTATGGCCGCCCGGCAGTCCTATGTGGTTCTGGTTGACCAGTTGTCCATGAACCTGGTCCGGGCCCGGGAGCAACTGGTGTCGCGCAACCTGCAGGTGGGTGGGGTCATAAGTTTCCCGGTGGCGGGCGAGGCCGGTAATTTTCTGATGTCCACGCCCAAGCGAGGCATGGTGCTGTTGCAGGTCAGTGCTCCGGCTGGTTCGGCGGGGCAGGCCGGACGGTCAGTCACTTTCGGCGATACGGTCAATTCCGGATTATACACGCTGGAGCAGATGGTTTCCGGCTCATCCACCAAGCAAAAGGTCAGCTGTTTCGGGGTGAATCTTCTGCCGGCCGAGGGCGACCTCAGGCGCATCGGGCCGGACGAGCTCAAGCGAATTGTCGGCGATTCAGTTCAGGTCACCGGCGCCGGCGGCGATATCACCGGCTCGACTGCCAAGAAGTCTGCCGCGCCGCCTTTGAGCCATCTATGGAAATACCTGATATACGCCGTCCTGATTGCGGCCGCGCTGGAGATGTTCCTGGCCTATCGCTTCGGGAGATATAAGTAATTTGCCACGGAGTCACAGAGAACGCAGAGATTTTTATATCCATTTGCTTGCTATTCGGGTAATAATAGTTATCTTCGCAATGTAAATGTAATTTGAAATCTGTAATTTGTAATTAGTATTCACATATGTTCAAACCGGAAAAGTTCATAGACGAAAAGATCAAAGAGCTCAAGGACAAGATCAAGGGCACGGCCGTCATCGGCATCTCCGGCGGGGTGGACTCGACCACCGCGGCTATCATCGTGCATAAGGCCATCGGCCCGAACCTCAGGGGCATCCTGGTCGATACCGGCTATATGCGCAAGAACGAGATTGCCTTTAACGAGAAGATGCTCAAGGGCCTGGGCATAAACACACTGGCCGTCGATGCCAGCCAGCGGTTTTTCTCCAAGCTCAAGGGCGTGACCGAGCCGGAACACAAGCGCAAGATCATCGGCGAGCAGTTCATCCGGGTGTTCGAGGAGATTGCGGAGAAAGAGAATGCCAAATACTTCATCCAGGGCACCATCGCGCCGGACTGGATAGAGAGCGGCGGCGGGCTGAGGGATGTCATCAAATCGCACCACAACGTGGGTGGCCTTCCCAAGGATATAAAGTTCGAGATAGTCGAACCGCTGCGCGACCTGTACAAGGACGAGGTCCGCATGGTCGGGCACAAGCTCGGCCTGCCCGAAGACGTCTACCAGCGCCAGCCGTTCCCCGGTCCGGGACTGGCCGTGCGCATCATCGGCGAGCCGACCAAACAGAACGCCGATATCGTTCGCGAGGCCTGCGCCATCGTCGAAGAGGAGATAGAACTTGCTTCGAAGAATAAAGAGATGGTCAAACCCTGGCAGTATTTCGCGGTGTTGCTACCGGTCAAGGCGGTCGGCGTGCACGGCGACGTTCGGGCCTACGGCAACGTCGTGGTCGTCCGCTCGGTCGAGAGCAAGGACGGCATGAGCGCCTCGTATTCCAAGATACCGCACAGCGTGCTGGAAAAGATATCGGTACGGATTACCAATACCCTCAAGGACAGCGTCAGCCGGGTGGTCTATGACATTACCAACAAACCGCCCGGGACGATTGAATACGAATAAAGATATTTCAGATTTTAGATTACAGATTTCAGATTAATTTGAAATATGTAATTTGGAATTTGTAATTAATTTTATGAAACGCGTTTACGTGATTGACAACGGCGGGCAGTGGACGCACCGCATCTGGCGTGTGCTCCGGGAGCTGGACTGCGAGTCCAAGATTATCCCCAATACTACGCCGCTGGACCAGATAGACGCATCGGGCCTGGTCTTGAGCGGCGGCGCGCCCAGGATCGCCTGGGAAAACCTGAAATTAGGCAGCTGCACCGATTACCTGGCTCAGTTCTCCGGCCCGATACTGGGCGTCTGCGTCGGGCACCAGCTTATGGCCGTCTACTACGGCGGTAAGGCCGGGCCGTCCGAGATACCGGAATTCGGGCTGTGCAATATAAAGGTCATAGAGCCGGACGACCTGTTCAAGGGACTGCCGTCCGAATTCCAGGTCTGGCAATCTCATAACGACGAGGTCAAGGAGGCCGGGGAGTTCATTACCCTGGCCGGTTCCAAGGACTGTAAGATACAGGCAATCAAGCACAAGACCAAACCGCATTACGGCATCCAGTTCCACGCCGAGGTCAACGACACCGAACACGGTGAGCAGATATATCAGAACTTCGTGAACCTGATTAAATAATTACAGATTTCAAATTACACATTGCAGATTAATAATCTGAAATCTGAAATTTGTAATATGAAATATATTTTTACGTTATTCGCAGTCCTTGCGCTTTTTCTGTCTGCCTGTTCAGATACCAAGCCGAATATTCAGCAGACTAACACTGACACCTTGCCACTAACATCTAGCCACACCTCTGACCTGCAATGGTGGGGCACGGCCAAAGCCGAGATAGGCCGGATGCTCAAGGACACCAACCGGACCGAGAACGATATCGAACAGCCCAAATGGTTCGAGTCCGAATACAGCACCCTGGGCCGGATGCCGCTCATAGATACCGCCCTGGCCAATCCTCTCCTGATGCCTGAGATAGCCATGTATTTTGACGGACAGTGCCGTAAGGGTTCGGAAGGTTTTCAGGAATTGTTCTACACCGCGGACGAGATGGCTAATCAATCTCTACGCGAATACGATAACTGCCACATCAAAGAGGCCGGTCTGCCGCCTGAAGCGGCCCAGATATATGAGGATATGAACAAGGACAGCGGTCTTGCAGGCATAAGCGGTTTATTGGGCGGGACGATGGTTGCTGTCTTTAACGCTAAAACTATGTGCGACAGTGCCTTTAAGAAGCTGACTGATGACGAAAAGGCCCGGGCGGCTAAATTGCTGCGGCAGTATTTCCTGGCGGAGAAAGACGGCAAGACCGAATTCAGCGCCTTTACGGTCGAAAGCACTGACAGCAATGTTGAATTGATACATCTCATGCGCAATATAGACTGGTCGGAATTATTACATGCTGTGCACCTTATCACCGAATTAATGGATGACCCGGAAGAGATATCGAGCGTGATAAAACTGGAGCCATTAAAAGGCCGACCGGACATTCTCCTTGACAAGGAAACATCCATCGGCCGCATCATCGTCGGCAATACCGGTAATAACACCTACACCGAGGATGCGGCCATTATCATCGACCTGGGCGGGGATGATACATATCTTAACAATGCCGGCGGCACCAGGCCCGGTAAAATCAATGCGGCCATTGTCATAGACGTCAGCGGCAACGACATCTACCGGGGGCAGGATTTTTGCCAGGGCTGCGGCTATCTGGGCGTCGGCGCGCTGATGGACCTGCAGGGTAACGATACCTACATCGGACGCGACTTCTGCCAGGCCTCGGCTTTGGGCGGGTTCGGGTTCCTCTACGACGGGGTCGGAGACGATACCTACACGGCCGACCTGGGCGGGCAGTCCTCGGCTATATTCGGCTACAGCATCCTGAGCGAGCGGGCCGGCAACGATTCCTACACCTGCAGCATGTTCGGCCAGGCCGGCGCGGCCACCATGGGCGTGGCCATTCTGGCCGAGGCATCAGGCAACGACACCTATCAGGGCGGCGGTAAGTATCCGTTCTATGGACAGACCGATGCCGCGGTGGTCCAGGGCGCAGCCATCGGAATGAGGCCCTGGCCCACGCCGGGCAGGTTCACCCTCTACGGCGGGATTGCCTTATTAAGCGATGCATCGGGCGATGACCGCTACAGCGCCCAGGCATTTGCCCAGGGCGGCAGTTATCTCTTCTCCTTAGGCATGTGCGTGGACAGCAACGGCAACGATTATTATTCCGGCACGGATTATGTCCAGGGCTCGGCCTGCCATCTGGGCGCGGCCTGCATGATAGACCGGGCCGACAACGATGTCTATACCGCCACCAACCACAGTACCGGCGGCTCGCTCGACAGGTCGGCCGGCGTGTTTCTGGATATCCGGGGCAATGACAGGTACAACAGCCCCGAGGGCGTGGGCTATGCCGGCAAGCCGCGCGGTTGCGGGGTATTCGTGGACTGCCTGGGCGACGACAGGTACGAAGTCGGTGTCTACGGCCGGGCTCGCTATCCGTACTCCGAGAACACCCAGTCCAGCGCCTTCTTCCTGGATATGGGTGGCAGGGACGTATACGACGCCAACCGTCCGTTAGGTGGGGAGTTAGCTTGGGGCGATAATAAATCTTGGCAACAGGGCGAGTGGGGGATGGCGCGTGATTGGCCGGCCGTGCCGGTGAAGATGAATGAGGCTGGATGGTCGCCTATGGGGTTGCTCGTATTGAATTATATACGAGTTATGGTGGAAGGTTATGACAAAGTAATGGATGATGCGGAATTACTTAGCACCTTTGAACGCTTTGGTGTATTTGATGATATAGTTAATGCCGGCGATAAAGCAGTTGATATTGTGGCGTCACTTTCCGGCTCATGGAATCCATTCACGCAAAGAGACTTGATTGATATTATAGAAACAATGCGCCTGAAGAAGTTGGTTAAAAAAGGCGATAACCCTGAATTATCCGGACTACTTTTATCCAGTAAGAAAGATATCAGCCTGTTAGGCGTTACCTATTTCTTCAGGACCATTAACAGCCAGTCCAAGCCAGACGAAGAGATAATAGATGCGTTAACCGAACGGGCGCTCGAGGATGAATCGCCTGAGGTGCGGGGCATAGCGGCCCTGGTCTTAGTGAAGACCGGCGATGTCAGTCTTTTGCCGGTAATAGATAAATGCCTGCAGGACAAGGACTGGACGGTCCGGCGCCGGGCCGTGATGGCTCTGGGGTATATCAAGGACAGGAAAACGCTGGATATCCTTATCAACCTCTTTAACACCGAAAAGGCCCATCCTGTCCGGGCTCAGATAGTGTCTGTTATGGGCCGGCTGGGATTCCCTGAGGCCGTACCTTACATAAAGAAAGCGCTTGAGCCGGTGAACGGTGCGTATGAAAGCGATTTCACCCGCTACTACGCGGCTCGGGCTTTGGCGCTTGGCTTCAAGGATAAATCAGGCGTAGATGCTTTGATAGATTTAATGGGTATGCAGAACCTGAGCATCGTGGAGGAAATCACCGCTATCCTCAAGGAACTGACCGAACAGGACAAGGCCGGGTTGAAGGAGTGGTGGACGGCCAACAGGGATAAGTTTGAGTTCAAGAAATAAGCCACGAATTAACACGAATACACACTAATTTATTCGTGTTCATTAGTGTCTATTCGTGGTTACAGATTTTACGTTTATTCCCGCCTGCCAATTAGCGGGCAGGTGTGGCTTATATTCTTTGCGCCAAGACCCGCTTTTCGTAGGCCTTTATCTCTTTGATAAGCTCGCCATCAGTGGGCACGCCCGTCTTCAGGCAATAATAATCCCAGATCGGCCCGGCCGGTAGCATCCGTGATTCTTCCGACAGTGCCAGGCGGCTGAAGCCGTCATCGGATAATTTTGGCTGGAGCAGAGCCAGCAGCAATCCTTTCAAAACCGTCCGGGCGCCGAGCGCCCAGGCGCCGATGCGGTTGATGGATGCGTCAAAGAAGTCCAGCGCGATATGGATATCTTTTATCCGTTTGCTCCGGACTATTTCTTCGGCCACGGCCCTGAGCTGGTCATCCAGCACCGGCACGTGGTCCGAGTCCCAGCGCACGCTCCGGCTGATGTGCAGGAGCAGTTCCTTGGAGAACAACAGCAGTGCCGGGATTTTGTCGGCTACGGATTCGGTCGGATGGAAATGTCCCAGGTCCAGGCAGGGGATTTTATCGTTCCTGAGGCAATAGCCCAGGTAGAACTCGTGCGAGCCGACCACGTAGGATTCCGAGCCGATGCCGAAGAGTTTGCTTTCCAGCGCGTCTTTAATCTGGCTGGCTGGATACTTATCCCGGTATATTTTATCAAGCGATTCCTTGAGCCGTCGGCGCGGCGCCAGCCGGTCAGCCGGGCTGTCCTTGGCGCCGTCCGGTATCCAGAGGTTATGGATGCACGGACTCTTTAGCGCCTGGCCCATATAGGCCGCAATCCGGCGGCATTGCCGGACGTGGGCTATCCAGAACTCGCGGGTGGATTTGTCCGGACTGCTCAGGGTCAGACCGGTTGATGCCTTGGGATGCGAGAACAGCGTGGCGTTGAAGTCCAGCTTGACGCCTTCGGCCCTGGCCCAGTCCACCCAGCCCTTGAAGTGCGCCGGCGTGATCTGGTCGCGGTCCACGGTGCTATTCCCGAACTCGCCGTAGATGGCGTGCAGGTTCAGGCGGTGCTTACCTGGTAGCAGTGCGTAGACCTTATGCAGGTCAGCCCGAAGCTCTGTAACATTGCGCGCCTTGCCGGGGTGATTACCGGTGACCTGGATGCCGCCGGACAGGGCGGTTGCTGACTGTTCAAACCCGGTGACATCGTCTCCCTGCCAGCAGTGGATGGAGAGCGGGATGGCGGACAGCATCTTGAGCGCCTGTTCGGTATTGACCCCGTATTCAGCGTATCTGGACTTGGCCAGTTTATAAGCGAGATTGATATTATTCATTTATAAGATATATTAATTTTTCATAAGGTTTATGCCACTTTTTTGTATCTTTGGGTTCGTACCGTTTAAGCTTGAATGACTGCCTGATAATCCGCCTGATATTAGATAGAGATTTGACTGTCCCATCCGCAAGGGATTGGACCATGATATTGCCGATGGCGGTGGCCTCGATCGGCCCGGCCATGACGGGCAGTCCGGTGGCATCGGCCGTGAATTGGCAGAGCATCTTGTTCCGGGCGCCGCCGCCGATGATGTGAATCCTTTGAATAGGCTGTCTGGAGAACTGATTCAATTGCTCCAGCACATAACGGTATTTCAGGGCCAGGCTTTCCAGGATGCACCGGGTGAATTGGGCCGGGGAGCCGGGCGCCGGTTGTCCGGTCCGGAGGCAATATGCAGTAATGGCCGCGGCCATATTCGGCGGATTAAGGAACTCGGGGTCGTCCGGGTCTATTACGCTCCGGAATGCCGGCGCTTTGCCGGCCAGCCTTAACAGGTTATCGTAATCATTCTGGCTGGGCCAGCATCTGCGGCACTGCTGCAGGAGCCACAGGCCGGTTATGTTTTTCAGGAATCGGTAGGTGTTGCCGACGCCGCCCTCGTTGGTGAAGTTCATGGCCAGCGATTTGCGGTTGATGACCGGAGACTTGGTCTCTATGCCCATGAGCGACCAGGTGCCGGAGCTGATATAGGCCCAGCCGTTACCCTGGGCCGGCACGGCCGCCACAGCCGAGGCAGTGTCGTGGCTGCCCACGGCCACCACCGGCATATTGCCCAGCTTGGCTTGTTTTGATATTGTATCTTTCAGGCGGCCGATGACGGCGCCGGGACGGGTGATTGGTTGCATCAGGCCTATGGGTATTTTGATGGCCTTGAATATATGAGGCTCCCAGGTTTCTTTACCGGGATTGTATAATTGCGAGGTGGTGGCGAAGGTGAACTCGGTGGCCTTGGCGCCGGTCAGGTAATAATTCAGGATATCCGGGATGAAGAGCAGGTCTTTCGCTTTCTTTAGTGTCGGTGAGTTGCGCCGGGACATGGCGTACAACTGGAATATGGTATTGAAAGGCAGGAACTGGATTCCGGTGAGTTGATAGAGCCGCTGACTGGGAAATGATTTAAAGAATCGTTCCATCATTCCTTCGGTCCGGGCGTCGCGGTAGGTACAGGGGTTTTCTATGAGCCGTCCTTTTTTATCCAGCAGTCCGAAATCCACGCCCCAGGTGTCTATGCCGATGCTTTGGGGTTTTGTTTTATATGCTCTGGAATATATTTTCAGGCCTTTGATGATTTCCCGGTAAAGGTAATCGATATCCCAGCGCAGATGTCCCTGCATCTTTCGCATCCGGTTGGGGAAGCGGTGTAGTTCTTTGATGGTTAATTTGCTGTTATTAAGGATACCCAGGATGAGCCGGCCGCTCTCAGCGCCCAGGTCAAAGGCGAGGTAATTCATATTTCATTTTGCCACAGAGGCGCAGAGTGCGCAGAGATTTAATCATTTTGTTACGGCCTCTGTGATCTCTGCGGCTCCGTGGCTATTATTTCCGAACCGGGGTTTTTGGCACAAACCTGATGTCTATTTGATTTACTTTTGGCCCGGGTGAGACCTTTAGTAATATGGATTGGTACGGCTCGAATTTCAGGGTTATATTTTTAAACTTGCCTCCATGGCAGATGCGCACGGGTTTAGTTGCGGTTTTGGTGATGAGCGACTGGCCGTATTTCATCGGGTAGGTCAGGTTCTGCGCCTTGGGATTGGCGAAGAATATATAATAATCCTGTCCGGCCACGCGGCACCAATAGTCAGGCAGGCCCTTGCCTTGCACCAGCGGTGGATTGATTGCTATCTTCTTGAAGTCAGAAGAGACGTTGGGCAGGGCAGTCAACGCCTTGAGCACTTGCTTATATGTAACGGTCTTGGTCCGGCCCGGTTCCCGTGGTTTCTGCTTGAGGCAGACCGGCAGTTCGGCCCGGGCCAGCCGGAAGATGTCTATCAGCGCCGTCCGGTCGATATACTTGGAGTCTATGTATAGCGATGAGAACACGGTATTACCGCAGTGTAGTTTGCCCTTGGCGTAATAGGCGTCTTTCAGGAACGGGGCGGATACCCAGAGCGGAGCGTAGCCCTTGAGTTCCTTGGGCGGCTTGACATAGTGCATCTCCCAGTGGAAGAATCCGCTGGGCTTGAGCATCTTCTTGGGCAGGCGGTTGAGCATGAGCATATTTTCATAAGGGATATAGGCGGCCACATCAGAATATGTCCGGCCTTTTTGCATATAATTGCTGACTCTGTCTATATAGCGGTTGAAGGCCGGGGTTTCACGGGCCAGCGCGCCGTCCGGGCCGACGTGCACCGTGGCGTAAAACTCGTTATGCCTGTCCCTGGGATTGCACTCCGGCAGTTTGAGCGGAAGCGAATTATACTCCAGCAGTTTGATGGCGCCTTCGGCGCCAGAATTACTGCTGGGTATCCTCGGCTGTAACACTCCTTTGTCGTTAACAGCCGATGGACTGCCGGGTATAGTCGGCTGTAATCGGCAATCCTCAACAGCCGCACTAAAGGGCATGCCGTGCCAGAAGATATGGTTGACGCCGTTGGCCAATACGGCATCGGCCAGCAGTTTTAGGTCGGCTGTTTGTTCCCGCTTGATATATGGCGGCTGGTTGGGCCGTGGTTTCCAGCCGTAGATGCAGGTGAAGGTCTCGGCCGTGACGGTCTGACGGCCGGCCAGGGCCGCGGCCGAAGCCGGGATGATGGAGAAGTCCGGGTCAAAGAGTACGGCTTCTGATTCCGGGATATCCACGGACGCATAAGCCCTGAGCAGGTCGGTCGGCGCGCCGTGGCACTGCACCCGGGACAGGGCGCCCAGCCGGTGGCAGGCTTCGGTGAACGGCCGATAGAACTCGTTGAGCATATAATCCGACAGCAGCTGCCGGTAGTCGTAACGGACATCCGGGAACCGGTCTATCTTGGGCATATACGGCTCCAGCCGGTAGCCGAAGCGCTGGTGGAACTTGTCCCCGAATCCATTGGTCCAGAGCTGGCCGGTGGTAATCTCCAGCGAATCGCAGAACAGGGCGGAGGTTTGGCCTTTGAGCGCCGGTTTTAGCGCCTTGCCGATCTTGTCGGCATAGCGGGCAAAGGCGTTGCGGTCAAGGTGGTTCAGGACGTAAAGCGGCTTTTTTATATGGGCGCTTTCCCAGGAGTTGGCCAGCCGCTGGGGTGAGAGCCCTTTGAAATCCATTGAGGCGTCGCGCTTCTTGACGATGGAGCCGCCGAATGGCCAGAGCGAGCCGAGGGTGAAGTCGCAGCCCAGCCCGATGCGGTCGGCGTATCGTTTGGTGAAGGCGACCAGCTTGGACCATTCCGGGCTGAGCCATTTTGGTCCGGTTGGTTGGTTCTTAAGGGGATAGACCCAGGCTATTTCCACGCCGCCGAAGTGATTGCGTTTGAGCCAGTCCAGCTGGTATTTTATGGCAGATTCCTTGATCTCGTTGGAGAACCACCACCAGCGGGTGTAGGGTCTGGATGATTTATACATATTCTAATGCGCCCGTTTAAGGTCGGCAATCAGAAGTTCAATGGTAGCCTTGAACTGTTTATCTTTATAGATGCGCTGTTTTATTATTTCGATGCTGTGGAGAACAGTCGAGTGGTCGCGTCCGCCGAAGGCATCGCCTATTTCCTCGAGCGAATACTGTGGGTTGAATGTCTTGGCCAGGTAGACGCCCACCTGCCGGGCCGTGGCGATGGGCCGGGTACGCTTCTTGCTCTGGAGATCGACGACGGTCACGTTAAAATGAGTGCTGATGATTTTCTGGATATCGGATATGGTCACCTGATGGACGTCGATGCCGATTACGTCGGCGAACGCCTTCTTGGCCAGGTCCATATCTATTTTGCTCTTGTTGGTGTCGGCCAGAAGTTTGATATGATGAATGACGCCTTCCAGGTCGCGGATATTGGTATTGATGTTGGTGGCCAGGAACGAGATGACATCTTCCGGTATGGCCACCTGGTTTGTTTCGGCTTTGCTGGTAAGGATAGCGGCCTTGGTTTCGTAAGTAGGCGGGTCCAGCCGGACCACCATTCCCCACTTGAAGCGCGATACCAGCCGTTCTTCCAGGGTGGGGATGTCCTTGGGCTGGGAGTCGCTGGACAGGATTATCTGCTTCTGGGCGTTATGCAGGGCGTTGAATGTATGGAAGAACTCCTCCTGGCTGGCGTGCTTTTCGCCCATGCCCAGGAAATGGATGTCGTCGATGACCAGGATATCCACCGAACGGTACCGGTCGCGGAAGCCTTCGAGCTTGCCGCTCTTGATTCCGGCGATGTAATCATTGACGAATCCTTCGCAGGAACGGTAGATAATCGTGGTGTTGGGCGACCGGCCCATAACGGTCTGGCAGATGGCCTGCAATAAATGCGTCTTGCCCAGGCCGACCGAGCCGTGGATAAAAAGCGGATTGTATGATTTGCCCGGGTTCTCGGCCACAGCCAGCGATGCCACGTGGGCCATCCGGTTGCAGGGGCCGACGATGAACTTATCAAATGTATATTTATTATTCAAGGTCAGGCTGTTATTGTTGCTTGCGGTAAACTGGAGCCCGGGTTTCTTGGGCGGCTCAGACGGGGCATTCCCGGCGGGCGGGGCGTCATTCCCCCAGAGCGGCAGCACGCCCTGGCCGAGCTGCATCTTGGATTCCGACTTGACCGAAAAGGTCAGTTTGTAGTCATTGCCCATAGTTTCGCGGATGGCTTTCTCGATGTGCGGTTGGTAGTTCTTCTCGTAGAGCTGGCGGTAATAAACGTTGGGCAGGGGGACATCGATGGCGTTGTTTCCGGCGTCGATGAACTCGATGCCTTTAAGCCAGCGCTCAAAGTGCGCCTGGTCCACGGCCGACTTAAGATGGTCGAGTATTTTCTGCTTATTTTCTTCGGTTAACGGTGACATAATCCCTGTAATTATAATTTTTGCGTTAATAGTCAAGAAATACTTGACAGGGTTTACATTTTTAATATACTGCCGGTCTTTGATTTTATAGTTCGGTTGTTAGCGACGATGGAGCGTTACAACCGACTATACCTGGCAATAATTCTGGCGCCAAGGGCGCCATAAAAAAGCCAGTGTATAGTTCGATTGTTAGTGGCATTGTTCGAACAAAAGGTGATATATGGCCAAAGAAATAATGGCGAAGATAAAGCTGCAGATACCAGGCGGCTCAGCCACCCCGGCGCCCCCGGTCGGTCCGGCTCTGGGCCAGCATGGCGTTAATATCGGCGAATTCGTATCCCGGTTCAACTCGCAGACCAAGAGCGCACAGGGCATGATTACGCCGGTTATCGTCACTGTTTACAAGGACCGCAGTTTTGAGTTCATTCTTAAGACCCCGCCGGCTTCGGTGCTTCTTAAGAAATATGCCGGTATCGTCCAGGCTTCGGGCGAGCCCAACAAGGTCAAGGTCGGCAAGGTCACCAAGGACCAGGTCAAGGAAATAGCCAAAATCAAGCTTAAAGATTTAAATACAACTAATATGGATAAAGCTGTCAAAATGATAGAAGGTACGGCCCGCAATATGGGCATCGTTATAGAATGAAGAAACTAAGCAAACGCCTGAAGAAGATAGCCGAGATGGTCAAAACCAAGACGACTCCGGAAAACCAGGGCAAAGGATTTGAACTGGCCGAAGCTATTGGCATCCTCAAGAGCCAGGTACCCACCAAGTTCGACCAGAGCGTCCAGTTAGCGGTCCGTCTGGGAATCGACACCAAGAAGGGCGACCAGCTGGTGCGCGGTTCGATTTCCCTGCCGCACGGCATCGGCAAGTCGCGTAAAGTGATAGTCTTCGCCGCCGGCGAAGAAGCCAAGCAGGCGCGTGACGCCGGAGCGGATGAGGTCGGCGTGGAAGAACTGGTCAAGAAAATAGAGGGCGGTTGGTCTGATTTCGATATCGCCATCGCCCATCCGTCAATGATGAGGGTGGTCGGCAAGCTGGGTAAAGTTCTCGGTCCGCAGGGCAAGATGCCTTCGCCCAAGACCGGGACGGTCACCGAAGAGATAAGTTTTGCCGTCAAGGAATTCAAGGCCGGCAAGATAGAATACCGCAATGACGCCTACGGCAATGTCCATTGCGTGGTGGGCAAGCTTTCGTTCAAGCCCGAGGCAATCCAGCAGAATATCACGGCGTTCCTGGAACACCTCAAGAGCCTGAAGCCGTCATCGGCCAAGGGCGAGTTTATCCGCAATCTTACGTTAACATCGACCATGGGGCCGGGATTGAAATTATTCGTGCGCGCTGAAGCGTCCGGTAAGGCCGCCAAAGGCGCTTAGCGGCAGTTAGTAATGCCGTGGCGTAAGGCGCGGCAGGACGTTATCTGCCGCATTATCCCGCATTAAAGCGGGACATAAGGAATCCATATGTCAAAGAAAATTAAACAACTGGTAGTCAAGGAATTATCCAGCCGCTACAGGGAAATGGATAACTGCATAGTCGTCAATTACCGGGGGATTAAATCCAACCAGGCCTCGGAACTGAGGAGCTACCTCAGGGAAACAGGCATTCTGATGAACGTGGTCAAGAACACCATGGTCAAGCATATCGGCGAGGCCGCAGGCAGTAACGCGCTTAAGAAGGTCGAATCGATGGTCGAAGGCCCGGCCGCCATCATTTATCCCGGAGTCCCGCATTACGACGTAGTCAACTTCGCCAAACGGCTGATAACCTGGCGTGATAAGCATAAGATGCTGGAGATAAAGGGCGGTTACATCGAAGGCCGTCCGGTTTCTATCGGTGAGCTCAAGGCTCTGGCTGCCATGCCGTCGCGCGAAGTAATCCTGACAATGATAGCCGGCCTGCTCAATTCGCCGATGCGCCGCCTGGCCGTGGGGTTGTCCGAGACCGCCGGCAAGTTCGCCCGCGCCATGAAGCAGTATTCGGACAAGAAAACCGACGCGCCTGCGCCACCGGCGGCTAATTAATAAGGCGTTAGTTTATACATTGGTTTGTATCCATCACCCCGCCTTGGTTAAAGCAAAATAAATCCCATCAAATATAATGTAAATTCTTGACATAAACTTATTCGGTGATATGCTTGCTCCTAAAATATGCAGCTATCGATTAATAGCACTTGTTCTTACATTAATAATAAGGGCAGTGTCGTAATTATAAATAATATATCAAGTCCCGCTCCAGTCGGAGTCGGAGAAAGGGGTTATTATGGAAACAAGAAAGGGTAATTTGAGGGACACCCGCGGTAAAATTACGGGAAAATTGCTTACATTAGTATTCTCGGTCTTGCTTATGCAGGCATTATTCGTTCCCAACATATTCGCCTATGACCAGTTTCCGGGCACTAATATCGACCTGACACTGGATACACTCCAAACCTTTAACGTCCAGGCCGGTCAGTCGTATCCAATCAACGCCCATTTTAACTGGGATTCGACCACCAATCAATACGTGGGTGGTTTCCTGATACTTGAAGTGGAACTGACGGTTACGTCGGCCGACGAGATAAGCATTGCCGTTGATCGCGAAACGTTTCCGATGAAGCTTACCACCCCCTATGACCCGGTCACCGGCAAGGCCATCTATTCGATGTGGGCATTTAACCCGCCCAGGCCGCCGTTCACGACGGAGCCGGCATTTATAATAACCGTTACCGGTGGTTTGCATGATACCAGCGTTACGATTTCCCAGCGGGCGCTTTATTACAACGGCGCGCTGACCGGTAATGGCGGCCACGGCTGGGGCACCATCCCGGTGACCTTCAAATATACGGAACCGCAGGTTACCATAACCGACCCGGCGCCGGGCACTACTCTTAAAGTCCTGAGCGAAAAGCACGCCCTTCATGTTACGGCTATATTCCCGGATGAGGGATTGGATGAAAACACATTTTCCTTTGTGGTCGATGGAGTTACGTATACAACCGATATAAATACAAACCCAAGGGTGGTGCTGACCAGGCTTACCGGCGGCATGTGGCGGGCTGATTTGATTATTAATAACTATGGCACGATAGCTGCCTGGGCTACGCCGGTCGCCGGTACAAACGTTGCCATAACCGCTTCTGTCCGACGCACCGGCACTACTACAAATGCTACGGCCCAGACCGAGGTTACCGTGAAAACGGATGCCAACAAACAGCCGCCAGCTAAGGGTATAATAACAGACGGCGACCCCGTTTTTATCAGCACCGGCGAATTCTACCAGCAGTCAACCGACCTGACCATCCCGGGCCGGGGATTTCCTTTCAGCTTTGTCCGGACTTATCGAAGCCAGTCGGATTACAACGGCCCATTGGGCTGGAAATGGGATTTCAATTACAACGCCCGACTGGAAAACTATACCGAAGCGGCCACCGGGTTGTTTGGACTGATGTTCCACGACGGCGCCGGGCGCAGGGAGTTGTTCATCTGGACCGGTACCCGGTATGAGCCGCCGGCCGGTCTTTACAAGGAACTTTTGCCTGTGGCTGGCGCAACCCCGCAGCAGTTTACCCTGACAGATCGTTCCGGCGAGGTGATGACTTTTACCTGGAGCGAGACCAATCAGCTATATAATCTGACCTCTATCGAAGACCGCAACAATAACCAGATGACATTAAATTATGGGCCTAATTCTAATATCCAACCGATTGGCACGCCGTCGAATGTTCTTTTGAATATTCAGGATACCCTGCTCAGAACCATTGCTTTTACTTGGGATGCCAATAACCGGATAGATTATTTTACCGATTTCTACGGTGGCGCGACTCCGGCCAATAACCGGAAGATAGACTTTACATATAATGCGAGCGGGGAACTTACTTCAGTTACGTCGCCTGTATGGACTCCGCCGACCGATTATGGCAAGACTGGATATCCCAGCGGCAAAATTACCACTTATGAATACAGTTCAGATAGTAAACACTACATCACCGGCGTTATTGACCCCAAGCGTAATTTAACTACCACTAAATATATAACTAATGTATATACCTTGGGCCGGGTAACCAGCCAGCAATACGGCGATTCCACCCAGACGTTTGAGTTTGATTATACCACCGTTGCCGGACAGGTGACCGTAACGGATAGAAACGGCAATAAAACCGTATATGTCTTGAGGGGCGACGGCACGGTTAACAGCGAGATAAAAAAGAACGCTGCCGGCGCGACATTATCAACGACTGTATATAACCACAACCAGGGTACCGAGCGCACTTACACCAGTTTACAAGAAGGCAATAGCGTATCATATAATATTGATGATACGGCTATCGACCCCAGGGACCGGGGGAATATATTCTTAACTGTCCAAGCGCCGGATACTGATCGCCAGACACTTTATAACCTGCTGTCTACACCAATTAATACTTATTTTACCTACGAACCGCGCTATAACCAGGTCAAGATCTCGACCGACGCCAGAAACCCAGCTTGGGTAACTACTTATATCTATGATTATGAAGAAGATGCGGCTGATTTGAATGGCGATGGGCTTTACGGTGAAAGCAAGCAACAAAACGGTAATGTGATTAAGATAGCATATCCCAATGTAACCCAGCCCGTGCTCCAGACGGATATTTACCAGCTATTCCGCTATAATGCCAATGGCCAGCTTACCTGGGCGCAGGACCAGGCCGGCATCATTACCGCATACGATTACTATGCTTCGAATGACTCGTTGCATCCGGAATGTTACGGATATCTCAAAACCGTTACCCGTGATGTCGGGACCGGGGCAACCTATCTGAATTATACCACCACCTATGTCTATGACCGGGTCGGCAATATCAACGGCATAACCGACCATCGCAATCAGAGCACGGCATACCTGGTAAACCCATTCAACCAGGTTTTCCAGTCGACCACGCCTGCTCCGGTCTCCGGCGGCACCGGGTATGTGACCAAGTTCTTCTACGATGCCAACGACAATCTCTGGGAAGTCTGGACCAAGAACAAGGATGAAGCAGGCACAGACGGCGCCCCGGCATGGATAAAGACGACCTATGCTTATGACATCCTGGATAACATGGAATACAAGTACGAGGATATGTCGGTGAATACCGCCGGCGTGGTAACCCGTGCAACCACGCAATATGGCCGCGACGACAACGACAACGTCACCGACGTTACCCAGCCCGTAGGCAACAAACACCACACCGAATACGATGCGCTCAACCGCGTCTATAGCGTGACCGAGGGATACCTGCCTCAGCTCCCGGATGTCACTATTCCTTTGGTTACCACCAACTTCTACGACGGCAATAACAATCTTATCAAGACAAAGGTAGGGCCGGCCAGCGACATCACCGGAGCCAAGGGCCGGACCACCTACGGATACGACGGTTTTGACCGCCGGGTCAAGACTACGGACGGCGAAGACAACTACTCCATTACCGGCCACGACGCCAACGGTAACGTCACCAGCGTTATTCACTATAATGCCATCACCCAGAAACTCAGTCAGGTCAATTACGACTTCGACGAGCTCAACCGCATGTGGCAAATGACGGTGAAAAAGTTTGATGCGATAGGCGGAACGGAAACCGATGTCGTAACCACTTACAGGTACGACAAAAAAGGACGCCGTATCAGGGTGACCGAGCCTAACCTTACCTATACCGCCACGGATTACGACGGCGTGGGCCGTGTTCTAAGCGTGACCACAAAGGATTCGAGTAATGTTACTATCGGCACCGTTACCGAATATGTATATACCCAAAACGCTACTACTAATACGACCCAGATAACCGAAAAGGATTATATCGGAGCGCTCTTTACTTCTTACGTCACTCTCAATACCTGCGATAACCTGGGCCGGCTCATCCAATCAGAAGACCCGGCGCATAATTTCACCGGTTACGCCTATGATTCACGCAACAACCTCAAAAAGGTTACCGACCGCGAGAATAATATCACTTTTAAGGGTTACGACCTGATGAACCGCCTGATTCAGACGCGGTATCAAAAGACCGGCGGGGATGCTCCCGTTTATGTCACGGTTCAATACGGCTACGACGGCAACGGTCGGATGACCAACATGACCGATGATAACAGCAAGGTAACCGATTACGTCTATGATGCGGTCAACCGGCGCAAGACCGAGACTCTACCGCCGGCCGCGACCAATGCCACACGGCAGGTCAAAACCTATGTCTATAATTCCTACGGCGTATTGGATTCCATCACCGACTTTAACAGCAATACCATCAATATGAACCTGGCCTCGCCCGATTCGTACGACAACAACCTGCGGCTCAAGCGTAAGACCATAACCTATGTCAGCGGCACTATGCCAGACGGTGCCACCAACGAGGAAACCTACGCCTATGACGATTTGGGCCGGATGACCTCAGCTAGCAACTTTACCACTGTTTCTTCTGTTTCCACGCTTATCTGCGAGGTTGGCATGGCCTACGACTCTATGGGCAATTTGCTGAGCCAGACCCAGCTGTTTAACGGCGAAACCACCGGCAAAACTGTTACCAGCCATTATGATGATAACGGATTTAAGGATTCGCTGACCTATCCGGGTCCAACCGTTGCCCGGCAGATTAGTTTTGTGCCCGATGCCCTGAACCGGACAGACCTGATTAAGGAGGGCTCACCAGATACCGGTACCACCTTTGTGGATTACAACTATGACGGCGCCTACCGGGTCAAGGAGCGCCTTTACGGCATCAGTAATAACATCAAGCTGACCGTCGGTTACGACGCCAACGGCCGGGTTTCCGGTTATTCGCACGGCACAAATGTTACGGCGTCGGTCCTCAAGGCCGGGTTCGCCTACGCCTATGACAAGGAAGGCAACAAGAAATACGAAAAGCGCACCCACGAATCGACGACCGGCATAGGCGATGCCTATAAATATGACGCGTTATACAGGTTAACCGGCGTCAAATACGGGGTAACGAACCTTGCCCCAGCCACAAATTACACAGATTATACTGGGACTCTGACCGAGACATTTGCCTTGGACGGCGCGGGCAACCGGACCTCTGTTACCAACGGCACGACTGTAAGCTATGCGCCAAACGGCCTGAACCAGTATGACTCCATAAACAGCGTGACCCACTTATACGACGCTAACGGCAATCTCACTGACGACGGCGTAAATACCTATGCATATGATTATGCTAACCGACTCTTGAAGGTAACCCTCAAGTCAACGACCACCACCCTGGGCGAATACAAATACGATGCCTTGGGACGCCGGATAGAGAAACGGACTTACGCCACCGGCGGGCAGTCCAACGCCGCAGAGAGCATCGGCACGGGGACTGAAGCAGGCCAGGGCGAGGGCACCCAGACGGCCCTGGATAATGTGACCCCGGCCGCAACCACTGCCAAAGGCTCCGGCAAACAGACCGGCAAACAGCCCAGCACCCAGAAACAGGGCATTCAGCGCGCCCTGACCAACCAGGCCGACGGCACCGGCAGCGGCACGGCCGTGGATAACATCGGCACCGGCAGCCAGGACGCGGGCCAGGGTTTAACAGAAGGCACCGGCACCGAAGGCGCGGTGGTCAATGTCACGGTTATTACAAAGTTCTATTACGACGGCGCCCGGTGCATAGAGGAGCGTGATGGGTCGGATGTCCTGCTGCGGCAATATGTATTTGGCAACGGGATAGATGAAATATTGCAAAGGAAGGATTACACTGATGGGGCAGTCAGCGCAACATATTACTTCCACGAGAACAGCTTGGGGAGCATCTATGCGGTTACGGATAACACCGGTATAATTGTTGAGAAATACAGTTACACGGCTTATGGCAAAGTAACGATAAAAGACGCTTTAGACGTCGTGCATACCACATCACCAATCTCAAATCGCTTTATGTATACCGGCCGGGAATGGGATGCGGAGTCAGGGTTGTATTACTACCGGGCCAGGTATTACTCGCCGGCCATGGGGAGGTTTCTGCAGAGGGATTCATTCAAACCGGATGAGTTATTAAATCTATATACTTACGTAACAAACAATCCTATCAGATATACGGATTCATTAGGATTAATCAGAGAGGAAATTAATGAAGGTCCTTATACTGGATATAGAGATGATGAGGAAGGTCGCTTAAGTATAACAAGGCAAGATGAGGGAGGATATCTCAAATCAAAATTTGTGACTTACCCATGTTGGACAGCCCAATTAGATATTTATGTAGCAACAACAAAACCAGGAAGCATTTCTTATTCCTGTGGAGTAACCTGTAATCCAGGTTGTGAAGTAGTTCAAGCGCAGGTAACAGTGGAATATAAGCGATTAGATCCCCCTCTTCCTGAGGATTCAGGGAAGAGGACAGCGATTTTTGTTGGCCCCCCCATTCGGCCATTCATCCCTGGAACGGTGGTGGGACCTGCTGAGAAATCATCATCTTTACCTAAGCTATTATTAAGTGGGGGGTATGAAAATTTTATTACGTTATCTTACGGTGGAAGATATCTTATCAAAGTAATTTTGGACTATATTGTAAATTGTCATAGAAAAGGAAAGCCTGAAGATGTGAAATATCCTGTTTATGGGAGCATGTCTTATAATATTCAAGAGAATTTTGAGGGACCTCAAAATTCTGAGGGTAGCAAGTAGAATTAGTGATTATAAACGGTTTGGAAGAAACAAGTAAGAATATTATGTGAGAGGATAATTTTATGATAAAAAGCATATTTATATGTCTGGTTTTATTATTTAGTAGCATTTCAATTTGTTGTAATTTATCTTCCGCATCTAAATTAGACGTAAACAATAGTTCAAAAAATAAACCGGTATCGTTAAAATTAGGCAATAGATTTCTTGAAAGTTACCCATTAGGAAATGGGCAAGTCAGGATACTATGTACATGGTATGACTTGTATTATCAACTTGAAAAACAACCAGCAGATATAAGCGCTAAAAACACAGGCCGGTTATATTTTATATCTGGGGAAAAAAACCTTGTAGAAATTCAGGACGAATTTCCGGCCAAAGACTTTAGCTTCCCAATCACATCTGAGGTTAAATCAATAATTAACGACGTAATCACATTAAATCTAAAAGGAGCATTATCTTACACCAAAGAGAATTTTATTGTAGAATTCTCGTGGGAAGGTACTGTGAAAAATGGCGAGGAACAGGCTTTCAGTAAAGTATTCACAGACCCTATCAGTAAAGAAAATAGGTTGCTGTTAATTATAATTAAAGCTAATAATAAAAATGACAGCACGGATCCGATTAACGAATACCGCAAGATGCATCCCTGGCCGAAGGAGCCGGACAAACCCGTCGAGAATACTAAGGACAAGCCTAAGGAACAAACGCCTAAATAATATTTAGGGACAGGAGGGACACATCCCATCCCCGGTAACGCAGTAATTTAGCTCCTCCCAGGGTGCAGTTTTTCTTAAATCGCACTCATTAGGATTGGAATCCAGGCTTGCCATCGCCCAAATAAATTGACTAATCCGGCTAAAAGCATATTATATTTAATAATTTCTGCAGGGAAAGCCTCGGTTTGCGAAAAGAGCGCCTTGGAAACCGCTTGAATA